>JAFLUS010000113.1 GCA_022508685.1 Prevotellaceae bacterium
CCGCTGTTCCTCGAAGCAGGTGTTGGTCTGCAATATTCGTTCTATTCAGAAGATGAATCTGAAACAGAACGCATTGATGGTGAAAGAGTGAAGGTTACACTGACCGAAAAATATAACGGATTATCAATGAAAGTGCCTGTTCACCTTTTGTATGCATGGGATATTCCAAATTCTAAAGTGCAATTGATTCCTTTTGTAGGTCTTAACTTGCGTTATAATTTTAGCGGAAAAATCAAGTATGAATGGGACGCATCGGTTGGTGGCTACACACTTGATGCAGATGACCTTGAGGAAGCAGGTTTGGAAGACCAAGACTACAACGTATTCGACAAAGACGACATGGGTGGCAGCAAGAACACTTGGAAGCGTTTCCAAATCGGTTGGGAACTTGGTGTAAAGGCTCGCTTCAATCAGAAGTATTTGCTCGGTATTTCTTATGGCAGTGACTTCTCTGAAATTGCAAAGAAAGTGAAGATTCACACAACTTCTATCACATTGGGTTACTGCTTCTAATCAATCACAACGGCGAACATCGCAAGATGCTCGCCGTTTCTCTTTTGTTCGCTCCGCAAAGGCAATGCAGGCTTTGCGGGGCGAACATCGTTTTATCGGTGTTCGGTCGCGATGCTGATTGTGGCATCGGGCAGTCCGTCGCTGCTGACGGTGAGGCGGATAGTGCCTGTGCCGTTGAGGCGTTTGCTTTGCAGAATAGCGAGGGCACGGCCTTCGAAGAGGCGGGGTGTGGCGGAACGGAACGATGCCATGTCGGTGGGGGAGGCATTGCTGCCAGCGAGGAGGATGCCGTCGCCGTCGGTGGTGAAATGTACGATGCGTTGGCTGTCGGAGGTGACGACGTTGCCGTCGGCATCGATGAGTTCAGCGATGATGTATGCCAAATCGTTGCCGTCGGCGTCAATGGTGGTGCGGTCGGTGCACAGACGAATGGCGACGGGCGTACCTGTGGTTTGCAGTCGGATGCAGGTGGAGTCGGAGCGGGGTACGTCGACGAGTTCGGCAGTGAGTGTGCCCGGATGGTAGGGTACGTCGAAGGCGGCGCAGAAGGTTGCATCGGGTTGCTTCTCACCTATAGGTTCGCCGTTGAGCAGCAGGCGCACGCGTTGCTTGGCGTAGACATTGACGCGCAGGGGGGTGCCTTCAGCAACGTCGGGATATGTCCAACTGAGGTGTTCGCGCTGCCAACCCCATTGCGAAATGGCTTGGTAGTGGTCTTGCGGACAAGGTTCTTCGACGGCCATGGCGATAGGTCGGCGATTCCATACGATGTCGCGGTAGTAACTCTGCGGTTTCTTTTCGCCGATGAGGTCGATGTCGCCACACCAGCCGTTCATCCACGGCCATGGTTGGAAGAACGTGCCGTTCTTGCCGTTTTCCACAAATTGTGCGCTACCGATGCCGGCTTCGCCGAGATAGTCCATTGCCGTCCACACGAAGTCGCCGATGACGTAGGGGTGGCGTTCGACGAGTGCCCAGTTTTCGCTGGCGCGTTTCGGATAACTCTCGGCGCCGTACATGATGCGGTCGGGATGAAGTTCGTGGTCGGGTTCGTAGTGCTGATAGAGGTAGTTGTACCCGCCGACGTCGAGGCTGCGGAAGGCATTGTCGCGTTCGTCGCGCCACGGGTGGGACGGCTGGTCCCAATCGCAAATGGCGGCGGTGACGGGACGGGTGGTGTCGAGTGTGCGCACCTGTTGGCGGAGGCGTTCGGCTGCGGCTATGCCGTCGGGTTCGATGCGTCCCGGAATTTCGTTGCCGATGCTCCACATGATGATGCTGGGGTGACGGCGGTCGCGTCGTACCATCGTCTGCACGTCGTGGTTGCTTTCGGCGGCGAAGTAGTTGTGGTAGTCGTCGGGATTCTTGGCTACGAGCCATTGGTCGAAACATTCGTCAATGACCATCAGTCCGATGCTGTCGCACACGTCGAGGAAGTGCTCGGAAGGGAGGTTGTGGGAACAGCGGACGGCATTGAAGCCATTCTGCTTGAGCAGTGTGAGTTTGCGCGTTTCGGCGCGGTCGAAGGCTGCGGCGCCGAGCAGTCCGTTGTCGTGGTGGACGCAGCCGCCATGCAGCAACGTGGGTTCGCCGTTGAGGAGAAATCCCTTCGTGGCACTGAATTGGAGGGTGCGGATGCCGAAGGGGATGTCGAGGCAGTCGCCCTTGTCGGTTTTGCCGTCGGAAAGGCGCAGCGTGGCAGTATAGCGATGAGGATGTGCAGGTGCCCATAGTTGAGGCTGGGCAACGTCGAGATGCACGATGATGGGTTGCTGAGTATGCGGTTGCATGGTCACACGCTCGGTGTGGGTGGCAACGACGCGGTGGTCAGGAGCATAGACGGTTACTTCGAGCACGCGCCGTTCCTTGCGGTCGCCGTCGTTGTGGAGCAAGGTAGAGGCTTGCAGCCTGCACGTCGGGCTGTCGGCGGTGAGGGCGGAACCGACGACGTGGATATCGGTTTCCCATTCATCCATATAGAGGTGGGGCGTGCGCATGAGCCACACGTGGCGGTAGATGCCGCTGCCGGCATACCAACGGGTGTTCTTGCCTTCGTTGCGGACGCGAATTGCCAGCACGTTGTCTTCGCCTGCGGGGCGGCAATAGGGCGTGATGTCGACGCGGAAAGGGCGGTAGCCGTAGTTGCAGGTGGCAATCTGCTGTCCGTTGAGCCACACTTCGCTGTGGTTGTAGATGCCTTCAAAATAGAGCAGGAGGCGATGATTGAGGTCGGCTTTGTCGAGCGTGAAGTGCTTGCGATACCACCCTTCGCCACCGACCGTCCAACCTGTGGCGTCGGTGCCGATGCTCTTGCGCGAAAAAGGCCCGACGTTGTCGCCGAGCGCAGTGGCGGCTTCGGTTTCCACACTCCAGTCGTGGGGCAGATTGAGCGAGCGCCACGAGGCGTCGTCGTAGTCGGCGAGATGAGCATCGGCAGTCGCTCCGTAGCGGAAGCGCCAATCGTGGTCGATGCAGGTTTTGCGTGGCTGTGCCGCAATGGTGGCAGCGGATAGCAGGAGGAGGGTAGTGGCTATGAAGATGCGTTTCATCTATCTATAAATAAGTATGTGAATGGATTATTTCAGCAACTTGCGGAGGGTGCGGATGCCCGGCTGACGGCGGTCCAACTGCCTGATGCCTTGAGCCAGACTCTTGGCATTGAGGCGGGCACCGGCAAGCGACGTGTGCGTGTGGTCGCGGCAGAACATGGCTGCTGCTGCCTCTTTGCCCATGCGGTCGAGTGCATCTGCCGTGATGTTGTGGAGGTCGAGGAAGGCGCAACCGGTGTCGGCGGCTACTTGCCGATACCATTCTCCGTAGGACTTGTTGCGGCGTTCCACCTTGCCGTCGGGCCATTCGTTGCGTGGCGTCAGACTGACGAGAATGGGGATGCCGCCTTTCTCGCGAACGTCGGTGATGAACTTGCGCAGGTACCATCCGAAGGAGTAGATGACGCGGTACTGCCCATTGGATGCCAAATGGTAGACGTGGCAGGTGTCGGTTGCCGTGGCAATGACTCCGCGTTCCTTTTGGGTGTCAATGGGCCCGATGTCGTTATGTCCGAACTGAATGAAGACGTAGTCGCCGGGTTCGACGGAATGGTAGACGGCATCCCACCGACCTTCTTCCAGATAGGTGCGGGTGGAACGTCCGGCCTTGGCTGCATTGACGACTTCGCACTTTTTGTTGTTGAACACGGTGTAGGCTTGGCTGCCCAGTCCCCACATGCCTTCGGGGTCGCTGTCCTCGTTCTTGACGGTGGAGTCGCCCGTGAGGAACACGGCAGGACGTTTGCGCTTCTTTTTGGATGCCGTTTCCGTCTTGAGCGTATGCGGATGCAGCCGTTCGGTCAGCAAGGCTGTGCGGAGGAAGGCGAGCGACGGGTCGGTGCTGGCTTCGATGCCTTCGGCAAAGGATGCTGCATTCATCTGCGCACCGAATGCCGATGAATGGATTTTGTCGCCGAAGAAATGGTAGTCGGCCTTCCAAGGGTCGAAACTGTCGAGTTTGCGTGCCGAAATGTCGTTGAGGTCGATGCACGGCACATGGAGTTCGTCAGCCAACGCCTGAATCCATGGCGTGAAGGTGGTGAGTTTGCGGTCGAAGATAGAGTCGCGTCCGTCGTATTGGTCGGGGTGCGGATTGGGCACACGGCTGTTGCGTGGCGTCAGTGTGAGGAGGATAGGGTGTGCACCGCGTTTGCGGATGTCGCTGACGAAACGGCGAACGTAGCCGCCGAAGGTGTACACCATCTCTATCTGCTCGGTCTCCGTAATGGTCACTTGGGTGGATTGTGCATCTTGACGGAGGTCGCCGACGGTACGCTGAATGGCGTTGTTGTAGACCACATCCTGCTTTTTCGTGCCTTTAATCGCCACGAGAATGGAGTCGTCAGCCAACGGACTTTCGCCGTCAGCACCGCGGTAACTTGCTCTTGCCCTGCCTTCGTCGAGCGGGCCGTTGTCGTTATGTCCGAGTTCGAGCACGACGTAGTCGCCGGGACGGATGCCGCGCAGCACGGCTTGCCAGAGTTGTCGGTAGAACGTGCGTGGCGAGGTTCCGCCGAGGGCGTGGTTCTCGACCGTAATGAGGTCGGGATTGAAGTATTCGTGCGCATAGTATCCCCAGCCCCATTGTCCGTTGTTTCCGTTTCCGAGCGTGCCGTTGCGCATCGTGCTGTTGCCCACGAGGAAGAGGACGGGGTGGTCGGACACGCGACTGCTGCCGCTGACGGGGCGCACTTGGTTGGCGCGTTCGAGAGAGTCGAGAGTGAGGTCGCGCACTCCGTTCACGTCTTTCAGTCCGTGAAGGGCTTGTGCTGCGAGGTCGGTGTGGATGCCGAAGAGCATCAGCAGGAGGGGAAGAATGCAGTGTTTCATTTTGGAAGTGATTAAAGCATGGGTGAAAATAGCCGGAACAGCGATTGCAGAAAGCGTTCGACGAAGGGCAGGCGGCGCTTTCGCAACCAGTGGTTGATGCGCACGCTGCGTTGTTCATCTTCGAGGTAGATGTGCTTCATGCGCCGTGCCACGTCTTTGCCGTAGAAAAATATGTTGGCTTCGAAATTGTTTTCAAAACTGCGGAAGTCGATGTTGGTGGAGCCACACGTGCAGATGCTGTCGTCGCTGACCAGCAGTTTGCTGTGCAGAAATCCGCCTTGGTAGAGGTAGACCTTCACGCCCGCCTTGATGACGTCGGGCAGGAAGGAACGGCTTGCCCATTCCGCAATGCGGGAGTCTCCGCGATAAGGCAGCATGAGCCGCACGTCGACGCCCGACAGCGCGGCAGTGCGCATCGCCACCAGTACGGGTTCGGTGGGCAGGAAGTAGGGCGTTTCCATATAGACATAGTGGCGTGCCTCGAGCAGAATGCGGACATAGCCCTGCATGATGTTGTGCCAAGCCGACGTGGGACTGCTCGTCACGACCTGCGCCACGCAACTCGCTCCGCCCGCCGTCGGCACCACCGTCGGATAGTAGGCAGAGGTGTCGGGCAACGTGTGCGAAACAAAATAGAGGTCTTCAAAGAAAATGCGTTGCAACGTGGCCACGCACCCGCCTTTCACCCGCAGATGCGTGTCGCGCCACGCCCCCATCGTCGGCGTGCCGTCCATGTAGCGCTGGGCAATGTTCATGCCGCCGATGAACCCCGTGTGTCCGTCGACGACGCAGATTTTGCGATGATTGCGATAATTGATTTTGCGCGTCAAGGCAGGAAAGTGCACGGGCATGAAGGCATGCACCTCCACTCCGGCATCCTGCATGCGGCGGAAGAACGACGACGACACTCGCCAACTGCCCACGTCGTCGTAAATCACGCGCACCTCCACACCCTCGCGGGCTTTCGCCATCAGCGCATCGGCAACCTGCTGCCCAAGCGCATCGTCGAGAAAGATGTAGGTGCAAAGATGAACGTGGTGCCGAGCCTCACGGATGGCTTGCAGCAAAGCCGGGAAGAATTCGTTTCCACACGTGTACGTCTCCACCTCGTTGTCGGCAACCGGAAGTGCATCATCCTGATTGGCAAACAACTGCATGATGCGCGCATGCTGCTGAGGCACGATTTCCTGACGTGCCTCCCCCTTGCTGCCTTTGCGCAGTCGCGGACGGAGGAACGGCTGCAGACGATGCCGGTTGATGTAGCGTTCCTTACGGATGTTCTGTCCGAAAAAGAAATAGAGCACCATTCCCACCACCGGCAGAAACATGAGAATCATCAGCCACGCCACCGTCTTCATCGGCTGGCGGTTCTCCATCATCACCACCACCATCGTCGTTGCGACCACGACGATGTAGAGCAGCAGTGAAATCTGTTTGATAAAGGCGATGACGTCCATATTCTTTGCGTAGCAGAACTCCTCTTCGTGCAAAGATAGGAAAAACGGCAGGAATGGCAAAAAAACTATCGAAAAAACCGCCTTCGCACCATCAAAAAAACGGCAACTGCCGAGTTGACAAAAAGACACTATAGTTTCGTGATTTTTTCTCCGAAGTTTCGTCGAA
>JAFLUS010000114.1:0-1198 GCA_022508685.1 Prevotellaceae bacterium
TGCCGAGCAAGTTGTTCAATGCTACGGCACGGAAGGTGAGTGGCATTAGGAATCTGCATGATTTCAATTGTGGGCTGAAGGCGTACCAACGTGAGGTGGTCAAAAGCATCGAAGTTTATGGCGAAATGCATCGCTATATTCCTTATTTGGCGAAGAATGCGGGGTTCAGTAAGATTGGCGAAAAGGTGGTACATCACCAAGCACGAAAATATGGAACGACGAAGTTTGGGCTGAACCGCTTTGTGAATGGTTATCTCGACTTGCTGTCTCTGTGGTTTCTTTCGAAATTCGGCAAACAGCCGATGCACGTTTTCGGATGCATGGGCTCGCTGATGTTCATGATTGGTTTCCTGTCGGCTGCTGCCGTAGGTGCGTATAAATTGTGGGCGATGGCGAAAGGCTATGACTATATCTTAGTGACGGATTCGCCTTATTTCTACATTGCACTGACCATGATGCTGCTGGGTACGCAGTTGTTTTTGGCTGGATTCTTGGGAGAGATGATTGCACGCAATTCTACGGAACGAAACAAATATCAGGTGGAAAAGGAATTGTGATGAACAGGATGACGATAGGACGAATGAGCGTGTGGCTGACGGTGGTTGCCATGTGGCTGGCCGGCTGCAGTTCGAACAATTGTTCGTTGGAGAACTTGGTGACGTGCAACTATGGTTTCTACGACAGCGAGGGCACGGCGGTAACGTATGGCGATGTCATCACGATACGCACGTTATTGCCGGGCATGAAGACGGTGTACACATATCGGAAGTGGGGCGAGAAGACGGTGGTATTGGATGAACGCGATTCGGTGCTGCTGGCGGATGGCTACACGGAGAGTGTGGACGAAGTGAGACGCGACACAGTGATTGCCAACCGGCTGACGGGGGCGTCGGGCATGAAGTTGCCAATGAGTTATTATCGTGACTGCGATACACTGGTGTTCAGTTACGAAACACTTTCGAACTGCGATACGCTGTATCTGCACCACGAAAGTTTCCCGCACGTGGATTTGCCCGAATGTGGCGTGCAGCGCTTTCATCGGCTGACAGGAGTAAGAGGAACGAATTCGGCTGCGATGAGCGGTGTGGCGATTGCTGACGAGCGGGTGGACGACGAGGGTCGTGAAAATATCAAAATATACTTCAATGGGGTGGCGCAGTAGCATAGCAGTGTGGCTGCTGTCGTTCGGAACGATGGC
>JAFLUS010000114.1:1298-4008 GCA_022508685.1 Prevotellaceae bacterium
CAATGGGGTGGCGCAGTAGCATAGCAGTGTGGCTGCTGTCGTTCGGAACGATGGCAGCACAGGAGGCCAGTGACACGTTGTCAACCGACACTGTGCCGACCGCAACGACGACTTCGACGGCTACGGCAAGCCGCGCCACGAAATATGTGGCTGTGGAAGAGGAGCGTCCGCACCTGACGTTTTTCCAAGGTTTCACGCTGTCTGCCGATATCATCGGTCCTGCCATGTGGGTGCTGGGCAGTTATGGTACGGCAGAAGCGGCATTGAGGTTGAATTTGCGCAATACATATTTTCCGGTGGCGGAAGTAGGCTATGCCATGTGCGACACGTATGACCCCAATACGTACATTTCCTATCAGACGAAGGCTCCCTACTTGCGTGCGGGTATTGACTTCAACCTGCTGAAAGACAAATTTCAGGAAAACCGCTTCCTTGTCGGTGCACGCTATGGCGTGTCGGTGTACAATTTCGATGTTGCAGGTCCGCCAATGACGGATGACGTGTGGGGCGGCAGTGCACCCTTTGCCGTGAACGGACTGCAGACGACGAGCCACTGGATGGAAATCGTGGTGGGCGTGCAGGTGAAGATATGGCGCAACTTCCACATGGGGTGGTCGGTACGCTACAAGCGGGAATTGTCGTCGACCGACAACAAATATGCCCGTCCGTACTACATTCCCGGCTATGGCACGACGACGACCGGAACGACGTGGGGAGGCACCTACAATCTCGTGTTCGACCTGAATTGGGGCAAAGCCAAATCGCACCGGCGGAAATGGCGACTGAAGACACAGACGCAGACGGAATCCGTACCGACACAAACGGACGAAGACATGAACTTGGAACAAGAAACGAACGAAAATGAGTAAATTGTTTCGATTGAAAGAAGACTATACGCCCCACCCTTTCCGATGGTGGCACATTCCGCTATTGCTGCTGCTCATCGGCGGCACCATCTACATTGCCCGTGACGCACGAACGGCAAAGCACGAACCGACGGCTACGAGCAGGCCGTTCCAACGGAACGAAGGAGCCGTGTTCGGAACATTCTACCACATGACCTATGCTGGCGACATGGATATGCAACCGCTCATCGACTCCGTGCTGGCAGAGGTAGACCGCTCGCTCTCACCTTTCAATCCGAAATCGGTGATTACAGCCATCAACGAAAATGCATCGGCAGAGACGGATGCCCGTTTCCGATACGTATTCCGTCTGGCTCAACGCATATCGACAGAAACCGAAGGTGCATTCGACATCACTTGTGCACCGCTGGTCAACGCATGGGGATTCGGCTTCAAACATGCCGCCGACGTGGATTCCGTCATGATTGACAGCATTTTGCAATTCGTTGGTTACGACAAGATTGCACTGAATGACAAGCAAGTGGTGAAGAAAGATGACCGGATGATGCTGGACTGCAGTGCCATTGCAAAAGGATATGGCGTGGATGCCGTAACTGAAATGTTCGATGCACACGGCATCGACAGTTATATGGTGGAAATTGGTGGCGAAGTGAGGGTGAAAGGCACGAATCCGCAAGGAGAAACGTGGCGAATCGGTATCAACAAACCGACGGACGACCCGACGAACACCAATGATGAACTGCAGGACATCATCAGCATCAGCGACATTGCCATGGCGACGTCGGGCAACTATCGTAATTATTACGAAAAAGACCGCAAGCGGTATGCCCACACCATCGACCCCCGAACGGGCTATCCCGTGCAACACAGCGTGCTGTCAGCCACCGTGCTGGCTCCCGATTGTGCGACGGCAGATGCCTATGCCACCGCCTTCATGGTGATGGGGCTGGAACAGGCACAGGCGTTGCTGGCGACCAAGACGGAATTGAAAGCCTATCTCATCTATGCCGACGGCGAGGGCAACAACTGCGTTTGGCATTCGAAAGATTTGAATTTGCAACCTGTAGAATAAGGAAGAACGATGACACAGACAATGTTTGAACGGTTACAAGGACTGCCGTTACTCGTCGGACTGAGTGTGAACGACTTGATGAACATCGTGGAGAAAGTAAACTTCGACTTCGGGAAACATACCGAAGGCACGAACATCGTAGGACAGGGCGACCGTTGTAACCGTGTGGTGTACGTGCTGCAAGGGAGCGTTTGTGTCGACTTCCACGACAGCGATACGCAGATGCTGCTTTCGGAATATGTGGACGACGTTCCTTTTGCCATCGAACTGCACAATCTGTGGGGAATGCATCAAGAGTTTGAACGTACCTATACGTTTGCAACGGACGGCAACACGTGCTGCATCGACAAGCAGCAACTGAATGTGCTGATTACGAATTACGAGATAGTGAAAGCCAATTTGCTGAGCACCGTCTGCAATCGTGCACAACTGGCTACGTTGTCTGCACGCCGCCCTATAGGCATGACGACAGAGGAACGCATCTGCAATTTTTTCAGCAACTATTTCATGACGACAACGGGGCGGAAAGTCGTGCGGATGAAGATGGAGCGATTGGCACAATGCATCGATGAAACGAGGCTGAACGTGTCGAAGGTATTGAAGACGTGGGAGGACCACGGATGGATTGAGGTGCTACGTGGTCGGTTTGTGATTCATGATGCAGCGAAGATGTATCAGAATCATGTTCAATTGCTTTCTTCATCAAATATCTGATTGCCATGCGACTATTTATTCAATGTATATTATTGTTACTGCTGGCTGCATTGCCTGT
>JAFLUS010000114.1:4108-6486 GCA_022508685.1 Prevotellaceae bacterium
CGAGGATGAAGCATTGTCGGTATTAGACACTCAATTGTTTGCGATTCTGAAGAATGCAACGCGGTATTCGGGTGATGCACACACGCTGCGGATTGAGATGGACGGGAGTAACTTTTTACGTTTGACTAAAATCTGATGGATTGACTCGATAGGAACGAATGGATAAGAAGGAAAAAGCATTTCAATTGGACTGCCGCTATTTGCGGATGGCGCAGATTTGGGCTGAAAATTCATATTGCCAGCGCAGGAAAGTAGGTGCGCTGATTGTGAAGGACAAGATGATTATTTCAGATGGTTACAATGGTACACCATCGGGATTTCCGAACGTCTGTGAGAATGAGGACAACGTGACGCATGCGTATGTACTCCATGCAGAAGCGAATGCGATTACGAAGATTGCACGGTCGGGCAATTCAAGTGATGGTGCGACATTATACGTAACGGCTGCCCCCTGTTTGGAATGTGCCAAACTGATTATTCAGGCAGGCATCCGCCGTGTGATTTATTCAGAACATTATCGGCTGGAAGACGGCGTAGAGTTGTTGCGACGTGCGGGTGTGGATGTTCAATATATCGATATAGCCAATTCTTAAATTCATAGTACGGAGAAGATGCATAGAAAATATTTTATCCCCATGATTATCGCTGTCGGCGTGGTGGTCGGCATGATTGTCGGAACGTTTGTTGCCAACATTTTCTACGGCAATCGGCTGAATATCATCAATGCCGGAAGTTCAAAAATCAACGATTTGCTGCACATCATCGATGAGCAGTATGTGGACACGGTCAATATGCCCCAACTGATAGACGATGCCATTCCGAGCATATTGGGTGAACTCGACCCCCACTCGTCGTATATCAAGGCTGCAGATGCGCAGACAGTCAGCGATGATTTGCGAGGGTCATTCTCGGGGATCGGTGTACAATTCATGATAAAGAGAGATACGGTATACGTGAGCAACGTCATCCATGGCGGCCCCTCAGAAAAAATCGGCATCCTACCCGGCGACCGCATCATTGCAATTGACGGAAAGCCGTATGTAGGCGAAGAAGTCACCAACGAAGAAACGATGCATCGGCTGAAAGGTGAAAAGGGCACAACAGTACGACTCGTCGTGAAACGCCACAACGAACGCAAGACGTTCAACATCGTTCGCAACGATATTCCCGTGAAAAGCATCGATGCCGCCTATATGCTCACTCCACAATTGGGCTATATCCGCGTACGCAGTTTTGGCGAAACTACCTATCCGGAAATGCTGATGGCGTTGGCAAAGTTGAGAGAAGAGAAATTCAAAGGACTCGTCGTCGATCTTCGGGGAAATGGTGGCGGTTATCTCGGTGCAGCCATTCAACTCGTCAACGAATTCCTGCCGACAGGCAAACTCATCGTCTATACCGACGGACGGAAAGTGAAACGCGAAGACTACTATAGTGATGGTAGTGGCAATTACACCCAACTCCCTCTCATCGTCCTTACGGACGAAACCACAGCCAGTGCTGCCGAAATCTTCTCAGGCGCCATTCAGGACAACGACCGAGGCATCATTGTCGGCAGACGCACCTTTGGAAAAGGACTCGTACAGCAGCCTATCGAATTCAGCGATGGTTCTCTACTCCACCTCACTGTTGCACGTTACTACACTCCGTCAGGACGTTGCATCCAAAAACCATATCAGAAAGGACGTGATGAAGACTATGTGCTCGACATCATGACGCGCTACAACCACGGCGAATTCTTCAACGAAGACTCTATCCGTCAGACAGGTGAAGAATACCACACCACTATCGGTCGTACCGTATACGGCGGAGGCGGAATCATGCCCGACTATTTCGTTGCACAAGACACGACCGCTCTCACCCCTTACTTCACCCAAGCCGTTGAACGTGGACTCATCTCCGAATTTTGTTTTGAATACACCGACCGCAATCGTGAAGCCTTGTCGGCATACACTACTGTAGAGAAGATGGAACAATACCTTCGCACACGCCATCTTGTAGAAGATTTTATCCGCTTTGCCGATACGAAGGGATTGCAACGGCGAAACAATCAAATCATTAAGAGTCGTCACCTCTTCGAAGAAGCCATCTTCGGCTCCATCATCTACAGCATCCTCGATACGGAGCCCTATCTCAAATACATCAATCAGGACGACGCCACTATTCGTCGTGCCATCGAATTGTTCAACGCCAAGCAAACACGTCCGACGCTGCCGAAGAAGAAGGAGGATGCCAAACAACGGGCATATCGTTCCTCCCCTTTATCACATACAATGCATCTTTATATGGCGCAGCAAACATAGCTTTCAAGAAAAATGTTCCGCTTAAAACTGAATGATTGGACTCATCCATACACACTGCCGTTATGATACAAATCG
>JAFLUS010000115.1 GCA_022508685.1 Prevotellaceae bacterium
TTATGCATACGCCTAAAAACGTTTATGCGCACGCCTGAAAACGTTTATGCATACGAGATTTTCCGTTTTGTAAATCACTGAAAATGAGGACGGAAAAAGCCGCAAACCAGAACGCATTTCTGATTTGCGGCTTTCGCGTAATAGATTTCGCAGGCGTTTACTTCACGTAAGCCGCCCAGTTCGTCTTGTGCATGTCGCCTTCGCGCAGGAACGTGTCGTGCATGGCGAGCGCTGCAGAGAGTTTGTGGCACGACTGACCCTTGTCGGCAATCTTGAGATAATCCCACAACAACTCCTTGTAGTCGGGATGCGCACAATTTTCGATGATGGTGTGTGCACGTTCGATAGGGCTCTTGCCGCGCAAGTCTGCCACACCCTGTTCGGTCACGATGACGTTCACGTCGTGTTCCGTGTGGTCGATGTGCGAGCAGAACGGCACGATGCTGCTAATCATTCCGCCCTTCGCTACCGACGGACACGTAAAGATACTGAGGAATGCGTTGCGTTCGAAGTCGCCACTTCCGCCGATACCGTTCATCATGCGCGTACCGCAGATTTGCGTAGAATTGGCGTGTCCGTAGAGGTCGACCTCGATGGCGGTGTTAATCGCAATCAGACCGAGACGACGGATGACTTCGGGATTGTTGGAAATTTCTGACGGACGCAGCACCAGTTTGTCTTTGAAGAAGTCGATGTCGTCGTAAATGCCTTGCAGATACTCATTGGTAACCGACAGCGAGCAAGTGGACGCCGTCTTCACGCGACCATGGCGCATGAGGTCGACAACGGCATCTTGCAGCACTTCCGTATAGACGTTGAATGCGGGGATTTCTTCGTTTGAACCCAATGCACCGAGAATGGCGTTCGCCGTGCTGCCCACACCGCTCTGGAACGGCAGGAATGACGACGGAATGATGCCGCGACGCATGTCTGCCAAGAGGAAATTGGCTACGTTTTCACCGATTTTGTCCGTCACGGGGTCGGCGTCCTTGAACGAGCGAGCCTCATCGGGCAAGTTGCATTCTACGACACCCACAATCTTCTTCGGGTCAATCTGCAAATAGGTCGTACCGATGCGGTCGCCGGGATGCACGATGGGAATTGGCTGACGCTGTGGCGGGTCGAGCGGTTCGTACACGTCGTGGATACCTATCGACTTCGGGCTGTGGAAGGCATTGAGTTCAAGGATAACGCCTTTCTGTGCCAGACGCGCAGCCGTCGGCGAGATACCACCCGCTGCCGTCAGATAGACTTTGCCGTCGTCTTCGATGGCGCAGACTTCGATAATCGCCCAATCCACCTTGCCGAGGAAACCATAGCGCAGTTCCTGCGCCATCTGGCTGAGGTGAATGTCGTTGTAGGCAATTTCGCCATTGTTCACCTTCTTGCGGAAAGACGAGTTGGTGGTGTACGGAGCGCGATAGCGAATGGCGTTTTCTTCCGCCAGACAGCCGTCGCAACTTGCTCCCGTCGATGCGCCGGTGAAGAGTCCGACTTGGAACGGACGACCGGCCTCATGCTCCGCGTGGGCAAGTTTGGCAAGTTCTGCAGTTGTTGCTTTCGGACTGCCGGCAGGCGTAAATCCGCTCAACGCAATGTTGTCGCCATGCTTAATCAGGGCTGCTGCTTCAGCAGCCGTCATTCGTGTAAATGCCATAAATAATATGAAGTGTTAATGATTTTGCGATGCAAAGGTAGTGTTTTTTTTTCACACTTCGCACATTTTTACTGAATTTGTGCGATTTCTGCATCAGCAGTTTCCGCCATCCGCTGCAAAATCAGCACGCTCTCGGGGCCCATATTGAACAGGAGGTCGACAATGCTGAGGTTGGGCAAGAAGCCGTGTTGAGAGGCAAACACCTGATAGTAGGGTACCGACGCAACGGCATGAGTCTGCTCAAAAACGGCGATTCCATCGGAAAGTTTTGCCGTTTGCGCTGCCGGAACGGGCAAATCGCCTTCGCGTGCACAACCGAACGAAAAAGTGCGATGAATTCGTGGAAAAATGTCGATGAGTTCGCAGCATTTCTGCATCAGACTCTCGTTGAAATCGAGCAAAAACACATGCTTTTGCTCATAAAGCGGACGAAAATCGTCTTGATAGTATTCGAAGAAAGGGCTGTTGCCGTAGGAAGAAACCAATGCCTGCCAATGCTGATGCTGCCAATTTCCGTGATTGCTCAGACGGAAGTCGCGTATCAACCGACTGCCGTCATCGGGCTTTTCCACAGGCATGGTAAGCCGCAGACGTCCTTGTGGCGAATCGATTTCGCATCGGTTGCGCAGCGTCTGCTTCACATAACTTTCCCATTGCTCCACGCAGATGCCTTCGCGCAGAATATGCACAAAATAGGTAATGGGCGGCAGGTAGGCGGTAGGGACAATCATAGTCGAAACACAGGGTGCAGACGACGGATGCGGCAACCTACTTAATATTCCCTACATATTTGAACAGACGGCTCCAGCGGATGCCCGACGACTTCGGGTTCAAGTCTTCGGATACACTCAGCCAAATCAGCAGTGGCTTGCCCACGATGTGGTCTTCGGGTACGAAGCCCCAATAGCGCGAATCGGCAGAATTGTGGCGGTTGTCACCCATCATCCAGTAGTAGTCCATCTTAAAGGTATAACTGTCTGCCACCTTGCCGTTGATGTAGATGTTGCCGTTGCGCACGTCGAGCGTGTTGCCTTCGTAAGCCCTAATCGGACGTTCGTAGATGGCGATGTTCTCCATCGTGAGCGGAATGGTCTGACCTTTCTTCGGAATCAGTATGGGGCCGTAGTTGTCGCGCGTCCATCCGTAATCGTGGTCAAGCGGATAGAGGCGGCCGAAGTAGCCGTCCTTGATTTCGACGATGCTGTCGATGAGTGCCGTCATTTGTTCGAGCGCGGCCTTCGCTTGGAAAGTCAGCGGCATGCCGTTGTATTCGTCGAAAAGGTGGTCGCGGTCTTCGTCGCTGATGCCCAGTTCGGCACAGATGTCGTCGGTAAGGATTTGGTTGCCCTTCGTGTAGACGCGGTAATTGAATTGCACCAACTCGGGTTGCGCCTGAGGTTTGCCGTCGACGTAGATGACCTTGTCCTTGATTTCCAACATCTGTCCGGGCAGACCGACACAACGCTTCACATAGTTTTCGCGGCGGTCGACAGGGCGCGTGATGATATCGCCATACTGAAAGCGGTTTGCCGTTACATAACTCTTACCCATTGCGTAGATGCGTTCATATTGACGCATCTGCTGCTCGGTGGAAAGGTCGGCAGGATTTTCGAACGACACACCCGTCGCAGCAGCCACTTCGAGACCGCGTTCGTAGCAGTGTTCGTAGAGGTCGTAAGGGAAGTTCACCGCCACGGTGTCGCCGGCAGGATAGTTGAACACCACGATGTCGCCCAACTGCACGTTGCCCAAACCTTTCACGCGACGATATTCCCATTGCGGCCATTCGATGTAGGATTTGCAGTTGAACAGCGGCAACGTGTGCTGCGTCAGCGGCATCGTCAGCGGCGTCTGCGGGATGCGTGGCCCGTAACTCAGTTTCGACACCAACAGGTAATCGCCCGTCAACATCGTCTTTTCCAACGACGAAGAGGGGATTTTATAGTTCTGAAAGAAGAAATTGTGGACGAAATATACCGCAACCAATGCAAAGACAATGGCGTCGACCCAACTCATGATGGTGCGTGGCACGGTGTCGAGTTCTTTCCACCACGTCCATTTGATTTTCTTCGTGATGTAGGCATCGAAGATGAAAGGCACGACCAACAGTCCCCACCAACTCTTCACCCACAGCAGGAACAGGAGATAGAGCGTCGTCACGATGCCGAACTTTACCCATTTCACCCATGGCGCTTGCGGTTTTTCCTCAGCCTTATGCTTTTTTGTCCGTATTTTCGAATAGTCTGGTTTGCTTGAAAAGAATCCCATTTTCGGTGATGTAATTAAATGATGATATTAGAATGGAAACAAATCGTCGGTGGTCAGCAACCCTTCGTGGCTGCAGGTGTATTCGGCAGCCAACACGGCACCGAGGGCAAAGCCGCGACGCGAATGGGCGTCATGCGTAATGGAGATGCAGTCGGCTTCCGAATCGTAGGCAATCGTGTGGATGCCCGGCACTTCGTCGCGGCGGATGCTGTCAATCGCCAGTTCCTGTGGCGTCGGCACGTGTTCCGTCAGCACCGTTCCGTCGGGCTGCGTCAGTTGTCCCAACGTCCACGACTGCTTGCGGTCGAGTTCGCCCAGCACCTGCTCTGCCAACGTAATGGCCGTTCCGCTCGGGTGGTCTGCCTTGTGGATGTGGTGGGTTTCCTCCATCTTGACGTCGTATTGGGGAAAACCATTCATAATGCGTGCCAAATACTTGTTCACGGCAGAGAATATCGCCATGCCCACGCTGAAGTTCGATGCCCAGAACAACGTCTTTCCGCCTTCCGTACACGCCCGACGCACGTCGTCGCCATGTTCGTTGAGCCATCCCGTCGAACCCGACACCACTTTCACGCCCTGCTCCCACGCCTTCAGATAGTTGCCATACGCCACCTGCGGCGCAGTGAACTCGATGGCGACGTCTGCCGAGCGGAAAGCATCGGTATCAAAATCCTGCAGATTGTCCACATCGATGATGCAGACGATTTCGTGACCGCGGCTACGCGCAATCTCCTCAATCATCCTGCCCATCTTGCCATATCCAATGATTGCTACTTTCATCGTGTTGTCCTTCTTTTTGACCACATTTTCGTTGCAAAGTTACATCTTTTTCGCCGAAAATGCAGTCTGAATCTGCGAAAATCCGTAGAAATCAGTATATTTGCAACGCATTTTCACCTTTGCCCACATTTTTTCAACCTTTTTCAATGGAACATCTGCTGCACTACGTTTGGAAACATAAACTATTGCCGTTGCGCGAGTTGCACACCACCGACGGACGCCTCGTCGAAGTCATCCACCCCGGACTGCACAACCGCGATGCAGGCCCCGACTTTTTCAACGCCAAAGTCAAAATCGGCGGGCAACTATGGGTGGGCAACGTAGAAATACATCTGCGCTCCTCCGACTGGTTCCGCCACCGTCACGACACGAACGCCGCCTACGACAACGTCATTCTCCACGTTGTGGAAACCGCCGACGCCGACATTTCCTACCCGCATCGTCCGCAACAGGCAATTCCGCAACTCGAACTGCCCATTCCCGACGTCGTGCGGCAACGCTACGCCGCCCTCACCGCCAACGACACACTCCCCTATTGCCGCGACATCGTCGCCCGACAACCGCGCCTCACCATCCACAGTTGGCTCTCCGCACTTCAAGTGGAACGGCTCGAGCAACGCACCCGCCAACTGATGGAACGGCACGAACGCTGCGACCGAAACTGGGAACACACGCTCTTCGTCACCCTCGCCCGCAACTTCGGATTTGGCATCAACGGCGCAGCACTCGAGCAATGGGCACGCTCCATTCCCCTCACCGCCGTAGCGAAACACCGCGACGACCTGTTTCAAATCGAAGCCATATTCTTCGGACAGAGCGGATTGCTCGATACCACCGAAAAATCGCACAAAAACGGCGAATCCACCGATAAAATCAACATGGCAGACCCCTACGTCGCCCGCCTGAAAAAGGAATACGCCTATCTGCGCCACAAATTTGAGATTTTCCCGATGGATTCGACCATTTTTCGCTTTGCCCGCATCCGTCCGCAAAACTTTCCGCACATCCGCATCGCCCAGTTGGCAATGCTCCACTACGAACAACGCGCCACCTTCTCGCGCCTCATTTCTGCCGAATCCATCGAAGAAATCCGGTCGTTGTTCGACGTCAGCGTCAGCCCGTTCTGGCAGACCCACTTCACGTTTTCATCGGCAGAATCGCGTCCGTCGAAACGACAACTTTCCGACCGCTCAAAAGACTTGCTCATCATCAACAGCATCGCCCCGCTCCTCTTCGCCTACGGGCGCTACAAGGGCGATGAAACCCTCTGCGAACGAGCCTTCCACCTGCTCGAACAAGTCGAACCCGAACAAAACAACGTCACCCGCACATGGGCGAACGCCGGCATCGACTGCGAATCGGCAGCCGACTCGCAAGCCCTCATCCAACTCACCCGCAACTACTGCGAACCCCGCGACTGCCTCCGTTGCCGCTTCGGCCACGAATACATCCGTCGGCATCCCGACTTTCTGCACGAGGCAGATGAATAGAAAAAGTAACGGATTAAGCAAAAAAACGGCTGCAAATGCTTCAATGAAACATTTGCAGCCGTTTGCTATGGATACGCCGCTATTGTGCAAAGAGTTTGAAGGTCTGCACCTTGCCTTTGTGGCGGAGGG
>JAFLUS010000116.1 GCA_022508685.1 Prevotellaceae bacterium
CCATGAGGTTGACACGGGTGAGATATTCGTTCGACGACATGATGCCGGTGCTGTTTTCGCCCGGAATGCCCATGAAGTTGGGCAGCCCCGCACCCGATGCCACGAACACTGCCTTGTAACCTTCCGCTTCCAATTCGGGAATGGTGATGGTTTTTCCGACGATGCAGTTCTTGACGAAGGTGACGCCCATGCGACGCAGATTGTCTATCTCGACGTCGACGATGGCGTTGGGAAGACGGAACTCGGGGATGCCGTACTTGAGTACACCACCGATTTCGTGGAGGGCTTCGAATACGGTCACGTCGTATCCCAGTTTTGCCATGTCGCCAGCGCAGGAGAGTCCGGCTGGTCCCGAACCGACGATGGCGACCTTGATGCCGTTCTTCGGTTGCATTTCAGGCAATGCCATTTGTCCGCTCTCACGTTCGTAGTCGGCAGCAAAGCGTTCGAGATAGCCGATAGCCACAGGCTGATGACCCATTTTCTGATGGATACATTGGGCTTCGCACTGCTTCTCCTGTGGGCAGACGCGACCGCAGACGGCTGGCAGTGCGGAAGTGGACTTGAGCACTCGGGCGGCGTCGAGAATGTGTCCGCGCTCAATGTTCTTCACAAACGAGGGGATGTTGATGCTGACGGGACAGCCTTGCATGCAGGTGGGGTTGGCGCAATCGAGACAGCGACGAGCTTCCGTCAGTGCTTGCTCGCGAGTCAGACCAATATTCACCTCTTCTGTACGTGTGGTAGCGCGATAGGCTGGGTCGAGTTCGCCCATGACGCAACGGCTGATGGCGGTGCGGTCTTTGGCTTTCATCGATTTTTGCAATGCTACCCGCCATGGTGCACTGCGGTCGGTG
This sequence comes from Prevotellaceae bacterium, assembly GCA_022508685.1. Lineage (GTDB taxonomy): Bacteria > Bacteroidota > Bacteroidia > Bacteroidales > Bacteroidaceae > UBA3839. The sequence goes on from JAFLUS010000116.1 coordinate 858, forward strand.
AGTTCTGCCAAAGGTGTCGTGCCGTCGCCATTCGCCTTCTTCATTTCTTCCAACTCTATGTCCTTGAACGCTCCCATGCGCTTGAACATTTCGTCGAAATCAACTTGATGACCATCGAATTCGGGGCCGTCGACACAGACGAAGCGGGTTTTACCGCCAACCGTGACGCGGCAGGCTCCGCACATTCCTGTGCCATCGACCATGATGGTGTTGAGTGACACGTCAGTAGGTATGTTGTACTTCTTTGTCAGCAGACAGCAGAACTTCATCATGATGGCGGGGCCGATAGCAAAACATTTGTCCACCTGCTCGCGCTGTATGACTTGTTCCATTCCGACGGTCACCACGCCCTGTTGCCCATAACTGCCGTCGTCGGTCATGATGATGACGTCGTCGCTGTAGGCACGCACTTGTTCTTCAAGAATAATCAACTCCTTGGTGCGTCCTGCCAAGACGGAGACGACGCGGTTGCCGTCTTGCTTGAGTGCCTTGATGATAGGGAGCAGAGGGGCTACTCCCACTCCTCCGCCGGCACAGAGCACTGTGCCAAATTGCTCGATGTGGGTGGCTTGTCCGAGCGGGCCAACGACGTCGGTGATGCTGTCGCCTACTTCCAGATTGCACAACTTCGTGGAGGAATAGCCCACTTTCTGCACAACCAACGTGATGGTGCCGCGTTCCACATCGGAATCACTGATGGTGAGCGGCACGCGTTCGCCTTCTTCACCGACGCGGACAATGACAAAGTGTCCGGCTCTGCGGGCTTTGGCAATCAAAGGTGCCTCTACTTCGATTTGAAATACTTTTTCTGAAAATTGCTGTTTGCTGACAATTCTGTTCATCGTGTTTTCGATTGCAATAACGTGACCTATAATATGCTATTCGAAGTTGTTGTCGTCGAGGTATTCGAAACCGCAATAGGGAACGAGCACCTTCGGTACACGGATGCCTTCCGGTGTCTGGTTGTTCTCCATGATGGCGGCAACGATGCGCGGAAGGGCAAGAGCCGACCCGTTGAGCGTGTGGCACAGCACCGTCTTCTTGTCCGAAGCACGACGATAGCGACACTTCAGGCGGTTGGCTTGGTAACTATCGAAATTGCTGACGGACGATACTTCGAGCCAACGGTCTTGCGCTGCGCTATAGACTTCGAAGTCATAGCAAATAGCGCTCGTAAACGATTGGTCGCCTCCGCACAAAAGGAGGATGCGGTAAGGCAGTTCGAGTTTTTGCAGCAGGCCTTCGACGTGTGCCAGCATTTCCTTGTGGCTTTCGGCAGAGTGTTCCGGCGTATCGATGCGCACGATTTCCACTTTGTCGAATTCGTGCAAGCGATTGAGTCCGCGCACATCCTTGCCATAGGCTCCTGCCTCGCGACGGAAGCAAGGTGAATAGGCGCAACGCTTGATGGGCAAATCCTTCTCGTCGAGAATGACGTCGCGGAAGATGTTGGTGACAGGCACCTCGGCCGTAGGAATGAGATAGAGGTCGTCGAGGTCGCAATGGTACATCTGTCCTTCCTTGTCGGGCAGTTGTCCGGTGCCATAACCCGATGCCTGATTGACGACGAGTGGCGGTTGCACTTCCAGATAACCGCTCTTGCGTGCTTCGTCGAGGAAGAAAGCCTCGAGTGCACGTTGGAAGCGTGCCATCTTTCCGATGTAGAACGGGAAACCTGCTCCAGTTACCTTGGCACCGAGGTCGAAGTCGATGAGGTTGTATTTCTTTGCCAGTTCCCAGTGAGGCAGCAAGGCTCCGCTATTCTCAGGAACAGTGGTCCAGTTGCCCACGGTGTCGCCCTCCTTACATTCGCGCAGATTGCTCTTGACGACCACATTGTCCTCTGCTGCCGCACCTTCGGGCACGTGGTCGTAAGGAATGTTCGGAATGGTCCACAAATGGCGGTTGAGCAATTCTTCTGCCTCCTTCATCTTGGTCTGAAGTTCAGCCGTCAGTTCTTTGAGTTTTGCCACTTCGGCTTTTGCTTCTTCGGCTTCCGCCTTCAGTCCCTGTTTCATCAGTGCACCGATTTGTGCAGCAAACTTCTTGCTTTCAGCCAAGGTCGCATCAAGTTTTGTTTGGGTTTCGCGCCGAACTTTGTCGAGGTCTATGGCACGTTGTACAGCCTCTCGTGCTTCGGAAAAATACTTTTTCTCCAAAGCACGCACCACGCGTTCGGTCTCTTCTGTAATCTGTTTGAGTGTTAACATGAGTCTATTGGATATTTATAAAATCATCTTTTTGCCATATTCATTCAGCCGGTGCAGCCAGCACGCTGTCATGCACATCCTGCACCACCAAGCCGGCAAGCATAAATCCGAATATCGCTACGGCATGCACCACCGTTCCATTGATTTGCGCCTTCTGCGAGCACCATTCATGGTTGATGAGCGATGGGTCGGACCGTTCCGCATCGGACACGGCTTGCGTCTGTGCCTTGGGACACATGCAGGCTGTCGTTCCGCAGTTCTTGTTCACGCCCCGATTGGGCAATAGTTCTTCGCTGTACACACAGAGGAATTTATGCGACGGAAAGAGTTTTTGCCGCTTGAACTTGTTGCGCAAGGCACGAGCCAACGGACAACCTTTTACCTTCCAAAATTCAGCAACGCGAATGCGAGTTGGGTCCAACTTGAGGGCAGCCCCCATGGCTGAATAGAACTTTGCACGAGTGTTGCAAGCGGTACGAATGAGGTGGGCTTTGTTTTCTAACGAATCAATCGCGTCAATGATATAGTCGTAAGTGTGCAGTTGAAAACTATCAGCAGTTTCAGCAGAATAGATTTGCTGCAGCGCAACGATGTCTACCTGCGGATTGATAGCAAGCAGCCGTTCGCGCAACACATCTACCTTGACTTGCCCCACCGTCTGCGTCGTTGCCATGAGTTGGCGGTTGATGTTCGTGACACAGACACGGTCGCTATCCACAATCGTGAGGTGAGAAATGCCGGAACGGACAAGGCTCTCTGCACACCACGACCCTACGCCCCCTACACCGAAAATGATGACGCGCTTCGACAGCATGACGTCCATCACATCAGCACCAAGCAGGAGCGACGCACGATTGAAAATTCCTTTTTCTATTCCTGTCATGGCAGTTCGCTATCGTCCCTTGCGCTGCGAAGCACGATTCTTCACCCTCTGACGGATTTCCGCCTTATGCTTTGCTGCACCCGATTTGTGAGCACCCGTCTTATAAGATTTAATCCGCGCTTTCGTCTTCACCTTATTGGGGTCTTCCTCACGCTTCTTCTTTGCGCCGCCAAAATTGATGCCATTCATGATGGCGTACATGATTTCCTCTTCAGATGCCATGTGGGACGAAAATTAATGATGGAACAAACGGATACCGGTAAACGCCATCACCATGTCGTACTTGTCGCAAGTAGCAATCACATGGTCATCGCGTACCGAACCGCCGGCTTGTGCAATGAACTGCACACCCGACTTGTGGGCACGTTCGATATTGTCACCGAACGGGAAGAAGGCATCGCTACCGAGGGCTACGCCCGTGTTCTGTGCCAACCACGCCTTCTTCTCCTCACGTGTCAGCGGTTCGGGACGTTCCGTGAAGAACTGCTGCCATGCACCGTCGCACAGCACATCTTCCCATTCTTCACCGATATATACGTCAATCGTGTTGTCACGGTCGGCACGGCGAATGCCTTCCTTAAACGGAAGATTCATCACCTTCGGACACTGACGCATCCACCAGTTGTCAGCCTTTTGACCCGCCAGACGTGTGCAGTGGATACGGCTCTGCTGTCCGGCACCGATACCGATGGCCTGTCCGTCTTTCACATAGCATACGGAGTTCGATTGTGTATATTTCAGCGTAATCAGCGCAATCTTCAAATCGCGCTTTGCGGCTTCCGTAAACTGCTTGTTCTGCGTCGGAATGTTGGCAAACAAGTCATCGCCCGTCAAGTCCACTTCGTTACGTCCTTGTTCAAACGTCACGCCGAACACTTGCTTGCGCTCTATAGACTCCGGCACATAACTTTCATCGATTTGCAGCACATTGTACTGACCCTTCCGCTTTTCCTTCAGAATCTGCAACGCAGCAGGCGTATATCCGGGAGCAATGACACCATCACTCACTTCGCGCTTAATCAGCAAGGCCGTCGCCTCGTCACACGTATCGCTCAACGCGATGAAGTCGCCATACGACGACATGCGGTCAGCACCGCGTGCACGGGCATAAGCCGAAGCAATCGGTGTCAACGGCACGGGAACATCATCCACGAAATAGATTTTGCTTAAAGTTTCGTCGAGCGGAAGCCCTACGGCAGCACCTGCCGGGCTCACATGCTTGAACGACGTAGCAGCAGCCAATCCGGTTGCAGCCTTCAGTTCCTTTACCAATTGCCACGCATTGAGTGCATCCAGCAGATTGATGTAACCCGGACGTCCGCTGAGGACCTCCAACGGCAGTTCGCCACTTTCTACAAATACACGAGCCGGAGTTTGGTTGGGATTACAACCATACTTGAGAGTCAATTCTTTCATACCTTAAATAATGTATACATTGATGAAAGTGCAAAGGTAATGCTTTTTCACGAAAAAAGCACCCTGACAACTCAAAAAACACCATTTCCGACCCCCATCACCTCCAAAAGCACGTCCGTCATCTTCATTTTTATACTTTTTTTACATTTTCGTATGAGGAAAAAACACTACCTTTGCAGCCGAAATTCAAAAAACAACCACTCATCATCTACACAAAACATGGCTAAACAATTCAAAATCGAAGATTTAACCAAAGGCAACGTGTGGACACTCTCCGAGAGCGATGTCAACCAAATGCTGATTGAAGGGAAAAAAGCCGAAAACTATGCCGACCACGAGGTACACTACATGAACATTCTCCGCCCCGTGTTCGACATCGAATACTTTAATCGCGCCGACGAAGCACGCCTGCACGAATTCGAGACACAACAATACGACATCTTTTCCATTCCGAACGAAGGCGCCAACAACGCCATCGCCATCAAGAAACGGCAAATCAACCACGTCACCGACCTTACCCTCGAAAACGTGGCACACCTCATGCCGCAGGACATTCTCACCCTCATCGAGCGCAATATGGGAACCGGATGGCAAGGTCTTCCCCTCGCCATTCAAGACATCATTGAATCCGCCTTCTACATCGACTGCGCCGTACTGCCTGCTTACGCCATGCACCGTGCCGGAGGCATTATCGATCGTCGCAAAGCCGATGGCTACCATGTGCTCGAAGTGGAACGCGGCCAATGGATTGAAGGCATCTTCATCAAACCCAAACCCCGCATGGAGAAACTCCATTTCTCGTCGCCCAACTACAACCAATCCTCCAACGACGACGGAGAAGACGAAGACGACAACGAGGACGAAGACCTGCCAGAAGACAACGATGATACCGACGATGCAGACGAGGAGGACCCCGAAACGGACGAAACCAATCCCGACATCGAAGACAT
>JAFLUS010000117.1 GCA_022508685.1 Prevotellaceae bacterium
TTATTCGACGATGTAGTCCTTCGTCAGCATGTCGTAGTAGAGGGCTTCGAGTTCGGAGACCGAGAGGTGCTCGATGCTGTGTCCGATGATGCGGATGAGTTCCTCACGCCGCAAGTCGGGGTCTGTTCCAAAGCGTGCCATGGGGTTGAGGCGGTTGGTTAGTAGCCGAATATCTGTTCGAGCGACACGCGGTGAATGGTGCCGAGCGATTCCAGTTTCTTCATGTCGAGGTTCGCTTCGTCGCCGAGCACGATGAACTTGTAGGTGCGGCCTGCCACGTTGTCGCGCGAGAAGCGCACGAGGTCGTCGATGGTCATGGTGCTGACGCGGTTGTAGACGTCCTTGTCGATGGGGTGGTCGTAGCCCATACGGCGCAGTTGGGAATAGTATGCCAGCGTGCGGTCGCCGACGGCACGGGAGGTGGCTATCCGCTTGAGCACGGCTTCCTTCGCGAGGTCGTAACTGTTCTGCGCGACGGGCATGTTCTCGATGATGTCGTGGAAGACGTCGAGGCAGTCAGCCATTTTGTCGTTCTGCGAACCGATGTTGGCGGAGAAGGTGGTGTTGCCGCCTTTGTAGGTGGGCGTGCCGTAGTTCGCTCCGGCGGAGTATGCCAATCCGCGTGCTTCGCGCAGTTCTTGGAAGACGATGGCGTTCATCGAGCCGCCGAAGTATTCGTTGAAGAGGGTGATGTCGCCAGCCAGTGCGGGGTCGAACACTTGTCCGTTGTTGCTGAACATCACGAGTTTGACGGCTTTCGATTCGTAGGGAGCGATGTAGACTTCGTTCACGGGTGTGGTCTGCTGCTGATAGCGGTCGGCAAGGGTGGGCAGCGACCATACGTCGACGTTCTGCGCCTTGCGGTTGAGTTTGTGGGTCTTTTCAATGAAGCGTGCGATGTCCTTCTCGGCAGAGGGGCCGTAGTAACTGATTGTCTGCGGATAGTCGCCCAACTGCTGCAGTTTGCGTATCAGTTGTTCGGGCGTAGCGGAGCGCAGTTCGTCAGCCGTGGCGATGTCGGTGTAGGGGTTCGTTGCACCATATTGGCAATATGCCGTCAGGCGTTGCAGACAGGTGTTTTCGTCGGTCTTTGCCATTTCGCGTGCACGGAGGATGTCCTGCACGAGTTCGGCATAGACGTCGGCATCGGGCTGTGCGTTGCGCACCCAGTCTTCCATCAGTCGGATAGCAGCCTCTTGGTTTTCAGCCAAACCGCTGACGGAGATGACGGTGGCGTAGGACGACGACTGGAAGTTGACGGTGCACGCCAGTCGGTAGAGTTCGGCAGCCAGTTCTTCCTGAGACTTGCTCTTCGTGCCGAGGTAGCCGATGTAGTCGGCTGCCACGTCGAGAAGGTGGTCGTGGCGCGTGCCGCGTTCCACTCTGTAGACGAGTTGGAAACGTTCGTTCTCGGTGTTCTGCCGATAGAGCCACGTTGCACCATTCTTCAGCCGCTTCTCGCTCACGTCGTTGGCCATGTCGAAATAGACGGGTTCGATAGGCTTGACGGGGCGTTGCGTGAGGTCGGCAACAAAGGGGCTCGTCTTGTCGCGGTTCATCTCAATGGGCGAAATGGCGGGCTTGTCGATTTTCTTCTCGTTGGGGTCGGTGCCCTGTCGCTTGTATATCAGCACATAGGCGTCGGTGGAGAGGTAGCGGTTTGCCAGTGCGACAATGTCCTGTTTGGTCAGTGCCGACATCCGTTCCGTTTCGCTGACGAAGTCGCTCCACGGACGGCGGTGGATGAAGTAGGTGTAGAGTTGCGACGCACGGGCTGTGTTCTTCTCGAACGACACCATGTCGTTGAGTTTCTTGTTGTTGATGATGGCCGTCAGCATCGCTTCGTCGAACTCGCCTCGCTGCAGTTTGCCCACTTCGGCGAGCAGGAGGTCTTTCACTTCGTCGAGCGTCTGTCCTTCCTTCGGCAGACCGAGCACGCAGAATGCCGACTGGTCGGTCATTCCTTCGAAGAACACTTCGGCTTCGAGCACTTTCTGCTGCAGCGTGAGGTCGACGTCGACGAGTCCCGTCTTGCCGTTTTGCAGGATTTCGGAGAGAATGCCGCACGCATCGCTCTCCTGCGATTCCAGTCCGGGCATCCGCCATGCCAGCACCACCATTTCCTGTTGCGGGCCGACGATGTCGGCTGTCACGGGTGCCGTGAACGGCTGTTCGGGTACGACGGCAAGGCGTTCGGGGTCGTCGCCACGTTGCCAGTCGCCGAAATACTTGTCGATGATGCGCACCGTCTCCTCCATGTCGAGGTCGCCACTCATACAAATCGCCACGTTGTTGGGCACGTAGTATTTGCGGAAATAGTTTTCGATGTTGACAATGGAGGGATTTTTCAGATGCTCTTGCGTGCCGATTGTCGTCTGCTTTCCGTAGGGGTGGTTGGGAAAGAGCAGCGCGTTCATCTTCTCAAAGATTTTCCAGTAGTCGTTGGTCAGTCCGCGGTTGTATTCCTCATACACGGCTTCGAGTTCGGTGTGGAAACCGCGAACCACCATGTTCTTGAAGCGGTCGCTCTGCACAATCGCCCAGTTCTCCACTTCGTTGGCAGGGATGTCCTCCTGATAGACGGTTTCGTCCTCGCTGGTGTGTGCATTCGTGCCACGCGAACCGATGGCAGCCATCAGTTTGTCGTACTCGTTGGCGATGGCGAACGTCGATGCCACGCCGCTGATAGAGTCGATGCGGTGGTAAATGGCTGCACGTTCCTGTGGGTCGGTCTTCGTGCGGTAGACTTCGTACAGCGAACGGATGCTGTCGAGCAACGGACGTTCGGATGCGTAGTCGTTCGTGCCAAACGAGTTCGTGCCCTTGAAGAGGATGTGCTCCAAGTAGTGTGCCAAGCCCGTCGTCTCCGCCGGGTCGTTCTTCGAACCCGTCCGCACGGCGATGTAGGTTTGGATGCGCGGTTCGTTGCGGTTGACGGTCAGATAGATTTTCAGACCATTGTCGAGGGTGTAGATGCGTGCCTTCAGCGGGTCGCCCTCGATGCTTTCGTATGTGTATTGCTTTTGAGCCTGCATGCCGACGGTCAGCACCATCAGCAGCAAGGCGGTGAAGATTTTTTTCATATTGTCTTTCCTTTTATATCATAATGTATGTAGATTGTCAGCCGAAGCACTTACTCCACCGTTTGCAGAAAATCGCGGAGCGTTTCTTCGTCGACGTCGCCAAGTTGGAACTCGTGTTCGGCATCGGCACGCACCATCTTCAGCCACAATTCGTGGGCTTGTTCGGCTTCCGACAGCCAATGGTCGAGGTCGACGAACATCGTTCCGCCCTGCTGTTGCAGAAGGAGTTGCAGATAGTCTGCCGCATTCGACGCATAATCCTTGTGCACCTGTTCCAGCACCATCAGCAGTTCGTCGGTCGATACCAACGCACCGCTTTCGACGTCGGCAAGAATGCGCTCCACTTCGCGACGCGGAGCCAGCATGCCGGCAAGGTCGAGCCATTCGTCGGCACCCGTCTCGTTGCCGCCGTCGCGGTTGGTGTTCAGCATTTCGTAGGCGAACAGGCGAATGGCGAGGTCGTAGTACTGGATGCCTTTGGCTGCCGCTTCACGGCGAATGTGGCAGTTTTCATAGCACAGCACGTCGGCTGCGGGTTGCGCGTCCAACATTTGTTCGAGCAGACGACGACCCTCCACCACGTTCTGGATGATGAACGGATTGGGGAAGGCAAAGTTGATGAGGTCGCGACGTGCACCTCGCGGACGGCGGTCGCGCTTCACCCATTTCTTCACGTCGCGCCACGTGCCGACCGTGCGCAGATTGATGCCCGGCACAATCCACGTCTTGCCTTCGCTCGCCAACACATAGGAGAACGGCAGTTTCTGCAGACGCGGATGCTGCGTGAGTTTGCCCATCACCATTGAGAACGCACCGACGTGGGCAGGCCACAGGATGTGGCAACCCGATGCCGTCTTTGCACCGCGTTCGAGCACGCCGTAGTGTATCGGCCCCATTTTGTAGGCGTGGTTGCTCTGGTTCGTTGCCGACCCCGCGTTGTAGAACGAAAACTGCCCTGCGATGAGCAGCGTCGATTTATGATGAGAACAGGAGAACGGGCCGCAGAAGGCAGCACACGCCTCGCCGTTTTCCATGTGGCTGTTGGCGAAGAACAGCGAACTTTCCGATGTGAAGCCGCGTCCGATGTGCGCACTTTCGCCCACGAAACTATTGTACAACTTGGCTTCGTCAGCCACCGTCGCACCGGCTGCCACGACGCAGTTCTCGAGCACGACGCCTGCACCGACGAACGTGGGGGCGGCATCGCTGCTCTGAATGGTCGATTCCGACAATCGGCAGGCACCCTGAATTTCACAGGCATCGCCCACGCAGACGTTGCTCATCTCGCCCACGCCCACAATGCGGCTGTTGTCGCCCACCTGTGCGTGGTCGAGCGGTGTACGCTGCTGCACCTCGCGTTTCGCCAACTCGCGCACGCAAGGGTTGGCAAGCATCAGATGCGCCGTCTGCGCCGTCAGTTTGTCGCTGATGACCACGTTGCCGTCGCCACCCTCGTTGAGCACGCTGATGAGCGTTCCGTTGCCAAACGTGCTGCCGCCCTGCATCGCCATGACGCCGACGTTGTTCACATACACGCCATTGCCGAAGTCGTAGTTGGAAATGTATCCGCCCACATTCTCAATGAGGCAGCCGGCACCGATGTTCACGTTGCGGAGCGTGGCGTTGTGCAGTCCGCTGCAGCGTACAAAACCCTCTTCAATCGTGACGGGCGCAGTCATGTCGCCAATGCTCACCGTGCCGTAGAAGTGCACGTTGCTGACGGCTTCCACGCGGAAACCCTCTTCGTCCACATAGATTTCTTGCCAGTTTTCCGCCGAGCATCCCTGTTGCTCAAGGCGTTCTATCTCTCTGTCAGTCAATCGTCTCATTTGTCTATCTGATTTGGTGTTTGTTCTTCGTCGTAAGTCTGGAACAGAAAATCGTTGTACGGATATTTCTGCACGTGCAATTCGCGCACGCGGTTGTAGAGCAGTTGCTTCAGTTCGGGAATATTGGTGCGTTCGCGAGCCGAAATGAAGAAGCAGTCGTCGCCCATCCGCGCCATCCACGTCTGCATCAGTTCGTCGAGCGTGATGTTCTCGCGCGTGCGTGGCGTGAGGTCGTCGGCATCCTTCTCCACCCACGTGTAGGCATCGATTTTGTTGAAAATGATGACTGCCGGCTTGTCGGCACAGCCGAGGTCGGCCAACGTCTTTTCCACCACTTGGATTTGCTCCTCGAAGTCGGGATGCGAGATGTCGACCACGTGCACCAGCAGGTCGGCCTCGCGCACCTCGTCGAGCGTCGACTTGAACGAATCGACGAGGTCGGTAGGCAGTTTGCGGATAAATCCCACGGTGTCGCTCAACAGGAACGGCAGATTGTCGATGATGACCTTGCGCACCGTCGTGTCGAGCGTGGCGAAGAGTTTGTTTTCGGCAAACACGTCGCTCTTGGCAAGCAGGTTCATCAGCGTCGACTTGCCCACGTTCGTGTAGCCCACGAGCGCCACACGGATGAGCCGTCCGCGGTTCTTGCGCTGCGTCGTCTTCTGCGTGTCGATTTCGGCAAGCCGCTGCTTCAGCAACGCCATGCGGTTGCGGATGATGCGTTGGTCCATTTCCAACTGCGTTTCACCCGGCCCGCGCAGCCCCACGCTGCCGCCTCGCTGCCGTTCGAGGTGCGTCCACAGCCGCGTCAGTCGCGGCAACATGTATTTGTATTGCGCCAGTTCCACCTGCGTCTTTGCCGCCGCCGTCTGGGCACGCATGGCAAAGATGTCGAGTATCAGGCTCGTGCGGTCGAGAATTTTCACCTGCAACTCCTTTTCGATGTTGCGGATTTGCTTGGCAGTGAGTTCGTCGTCGAAGATGACCATACCCACTTCTTCGGGCAAATCCAGTTCGCGCGGGTCGGTGATGCCCTGCTCCATGGCAGCCTCCAGAGCCTCATCGCGAGCATCCTGCTGCTGCTTGATGTAGTCCTTGATTTCCTGCAACTTTCCGCTTCCGATGTACGTCACGCTGCTGGCGCCCTGCACCCTCTGCGTATATCGGCGCACCACCTTGGCACCTGCCGTGTGCGCCAGAAATTCCAATTCGTCGAGATACTCCCGCGTCTTGCGTTCGTCCTGTTGCGGCGTGATGAGTCCGACAAGCACTGCCGTCTCCACTCGCGCCTCCGTTATCACAAATTCTTTCATTTCAAAAATGCGTCTATTGGGCGCAAAGTTACGAAAAAAACTAACTACATGACAAAAAAACAGCCTTTTCTTATATAAATACATGCGC
>JAFLUS010000118.1 GCA_022508685.1 Prevotellaceae bacterium
ATGTGAGGTTTTATACTAATTTTCAGCGATTTGCTTTGTCATATCAAAAAAAGTGCATACCTTTGCATGGTTTTTGCGGACAAGTGTGTCCGACACACTCGCCGCAGGAATCAGCATTATTTACAACATAATGTCTAACAGTATCAATTAAAAACAATTTAATTTTTATGGAAACAAAGAACATTCAACCGCTGGAAGGTTTCGACTGGGAATCGTTTGAGAACGAAGGTTACTCAAACGCAGAGAAAGCCGAAGCAGTCAAGGCCTACGAGCAAACGCTCAGCAAAGTAGGCGAAAACGATGTCGTTGACGGCGTAGTCAGCAACATCTCCGACCGCGAAGTAGTCGTTAACATCGGCTACAAGAGCGAAGGTATCATCTCGAAGAACGAATTCCGCTACAACCCCGAACTGAAAGTGGGTGACACTGTGGAAGTGTACATCGAAAGCCAAGAAGACAAGAAAGGACAACTCGTTCTGTCGCACAAGAAAGCACGCGCAGCCCGCTCATGGGAACGCGTCAATGCCGCTCTCGACAACAACGAAATCGTTAAGGGTTTCGTGAAGTGCCGCACAAAGGGTGGTATGATTGTCGACGTATTCGGAACCGAAGCATTCTTGCCGGGCAGCCAAATCGACGTGAAACCTATCCGCGACTACGATACATTCGTTGGAAAGACGATGGAGTTCAAGATTGTGAAAATCAATCAAGAGTTCCGCAACGTGGTTGTCAGCCACAAAGCCCTCATCGAGGCAGAATTGGAAGCACAGAAGAAAGAGATTATCAGCCGTCTGGAAAAAGGTCAGATTCTCGAAGGTACTGTCAAGAACATCACTGGCTACGGCGTATTCATCGACCTTGGCGGTGTTGACGGTCTCATCCACATCACAGACCTCTCTTGGGGTCGCGTAAGCGATCCGAAAGAAGTCGTTGAACTCGACCAGAAACTCAACGTCGTTATCCTCGACTTCGACGATGAAAAGAAGCGCATTGCTCTCGGCTTGAAGCAACTCACTCCGCACCCATGGGATGCCCTCGATGCAAACCTCAAAGTGGGTGACAAGGTACACGGCAAGGTCGTTGTAATGGCAGACTATGGTGCATTCATCGAAATCGCTCCGGGCGTTGAAGGTCTCATCCACGTGAGCGAAATGAGCTGGAGCGCACACCTCCACAGCGCACAAGACTTCTTGAAGGTAGGCGACGAAGTTGAGGCAGTCATCCTCACACTCGACCGCGAAGACCGCAAGATGAGCCTCGGCATCAAGCAACTGAAGGACGACCCATGGGAAAACATCGAAACCAAATACCCCGTAGGAAGCCAGCACACAGCCAAAGTGCGCAACTTCACTAACTTCGGCGTATTCGTTGAAATCGAAGAAGGTGTTGACGGTCTCATCCACATCAGCGACCTCTCATGGACAAAGAAAATCAAGCATCCGTCAGAGTTCACTCAAATCGGTGCACCCATCGAAGTGCAAGTGCTCGACATCGACAAGGAAAATCGTCGTCTGTCGCTCGGTCACAAGCAGTTGGAAGAAAATCCATGGAACAACTTTGAAACCATCTTCACTCAAGACAGCGTACACCATGGCAAAATCATTGAAGTCCTCGACAAGGGTGCAGTGATTCAGTTGGAGCACGGTGTTGAAGGTTTCGCTACTCCGAAGCACCTCGTTAAGGAAGACGGAAGCCAAGCACAACTCGGTGAAGAACTCGACTTCAAGGTGATTGAATTCAACAAGGATGCAAAGCGCATCATCCTCTCTCACAGCCGCATTTTCGAAGATGTTGCACGCGCTGAAGCACGCGAAGCCAAGAAGGCTGCCGTGGCTGCAAAGAAGGCAACTCGCAAGGAGAAAGAGGCTGCGCCGGTTATCCAGAACAAGGCTGCAAGCACAACGCTGGGCGACATCGACGCTCTTGCTGCGCTGAAGGCTAACATGGAAGCCGAGCAAAAATAATTGAACTGACTTTCACATGATAGGATTGCGCGAATTACACCGATAATTCGCGCAATTCTTTTACCAATCATTTGTTGAGCATGGAAAAATTTGAAGTAACTATCCTCGGATGCGGCAGTGCACTCCCCACACGACGACACAACGGCAGCGCACAAATCGTGAACGTTCGTGAGAAATATTTTCTCGTGGACTGCGCCGAAGGCACGCAAGTGTTCCTGCGCGAAAACCGCGTGCACCTCAATCGCATGAACCACGTGTTCATCAGCCACTTGCATGGCGACCATTGTTTCGGTTTAATGGGACTTATTTCCACCCAAAACCTCCTTGGACGCATTGCCCCACTTCATATTTATGGTTCCGAAGCCCTCGAATCGCTTTTCCGTCCTCACATCAATTATTTCTGCCCGAACCTCACGTTCGACGTGACGTTCCACCCCGTAGATACCCATGCCCATGCCGTTGTTTACGAAGACAACAGCCTCACCGTCTACAGCATTCCGCTGAAGCACCGCATCCGCTGCTGCGGCTACCTTTTCCGCGAAAAGCCGTTGAAACCCCACATGCGGCAAGGTGTGATTCAGCAGTACGACATTCCGACTTGGCAAATCAACAATATTAAAGCAGGAGAAGACTTCACGCTCCCCAACGGCGAGGTGGTGCCCAACCATTTGCTCACGACACCAGCCAATCCGCCACGCTCCTATGCCTATTGCTCGGATACACTCTACAACCCCGACATCGTACCGATGCTCACCGACGTCAATTTGCTCTATCACGAAGCCACCTATGCCGACGACAATGCCGCATTGGCCACCAAGTATTTCCATTCCACGGCACGACAGGCTGCCACTATTGCCCGCGATGCCAACGTCGGCAAACTGCTCATCGGGCATTTTTCACAACGTTACGACGACGAAAACATCCTGTTGCAAGAGGCACAAACCGTCTTCCCCAACACGATGTTGGCACGCGAACGACTGACCATTCCTGTCTGAAACGATACGCGATTTTAACAACAAAGCCCTCCACAACGGATGGAAAAAAAGAAAAATTGTGGATTTTCTGCTTTTTTTTCGACATTTTCTTGCAAGAATGAAATAAAAGTCGCAATTTTGCATCTGAAAAGGTGGATTGCGTCGCCATATTGCCATGACTGCGCATCCCATTCAACGAACTCAAACAGTTGAGCCTATGAAGAAACAAATACTTTTCATCATTATAGCCGCCCTCTTTCTGTCGGTACCATGCGCAGTGAATGCACAAGACATCCAACGCACCACCATTGAACAAGAACAGAAAGAAGTCAGCATCAATGTGCAAGATGCGACACTCTATATCAAAAATGCCGAACATGCCGTAGTAGAAATCTACAACATGGCAGGCGTCAGAGTCATCACCTATCGCATCGACAGCAACAGCAAAACCATTGACCTCAATCATTTAGCCAAAGGGTGCTACATCGTGAAAATCGGAAAAGTAGCACGCAAGGTCTATTTAAGATAACATAGCAACGACGATAACGCCAATTGCAACCTCATCACAACTGACTGCCCGATGCCACACACGACATCAGCAGTCAGTTGTCGTTATGTTCCACTTCGACCTTCAGCACGCACATTTATCATAAATATACACAAGAAATACACATAAATTCCATCACGACATTAAACCTTTGCACTTCCACTGCGTCATAATCGTACATGAGCATTCCTAACGAATCCATTCTCATCCAACGCCTGCACAATCCGGCAACACGTCGACAAGCCTTCGAAGAAGTCGTCACCACCTACGGACAGACGCTCTACTGGCAAATCCGACGAATGGTGACGTACCACGACGATGCCGACGACATTCTGCAGAACACCTTCATCAAGGCATGGAGCAACTTGGATTCGTTTCGCGGTGACAGCAAACTGCAAACTTGGCTCTACAAAATCGCCTATCGGGAAACACTCACCTTCATCAGCCGGCAGCCCAACCACATTTCCCTTGACACCACTATATTCTCCACCGATGACAACGACGACCCGCTGACGCTTGCCGGTACACTTCAAAGCGACCCTTACTTCGATGGTGACGAAACCGAAGCCCTCCTGCAATCAGCCGTCGCTGCCCTACCCGCCAAACAACGTGCCGTTTTCAACATGAAATACTTTCAAGAACTGAAATACGAAGAAATAGCCGACATCACCGGCACCAGCATCGGTGCCCTCAAAGCATCCTATCATTTGGCAGTCAAGAAAATAGAAGATTTTTTTCATCGCCACGATTAAACTTTTACGACAATCAGCAGTCAAAGCAACAACATAACAACATCCAAACGCATGAAGAATAAACCGAACATCGAGCAGATGAGTAAGCGAACACCGTTCACCACCCCCGACGGCTACTTCGACCAACTCACTCAACGCATCATGCAGCAACTGCCGCAATCCGCACCAGAACGTCCAACCTCCCGTCGGCGCATCATCTGGTTCTTCACCACAGCCGCGGCAGCATGCATCGTCGGCGCCCTCTTCTTCATCAACTTCACCCCGAAGTCCGATTCGGTGCAACCGGCACCACCCTACATCGCCACTGGTCCTGAAGACCTCTACGATGAGCAGTTCAGCCAAGAGGCACTCAACTATGCCCTTGTCGACAACAGCGACATTTACTATTACCTGTCCGGAGCAGACATGTAAACCATCCCTATTTTAAACTTTACACGTATGAAAAAGCAGATTCTGACCACCCTCCTCCTTGTCTTTGCCCTCACCATGACAGCACAAGACAAGAACCACAACGAACATCGCCGCCAGTTCTCACCTGAACATTTCCGCAAAGAGTTGGAAACCTTCGTCACACGTGAAGCAAAACTCACTGAAAGCGAAGCCGCAAAATTCTATCCGCTCCTCCACGAAATGATGGCAAAGCAACGGCACAACAACAACGAAGCACGCAAACTGATGCAGAGTTGCAACGACAACACCACCGATGCAGACTATGCCAAAGTGATTGACAAATGCTGTTCGCTCGACATCGAGAACAAAACCATCGAAAAGGAGTATTACAAAAAGTTCAACACTGTACTCAGTTGGAAGAAAATCCACAGTGTACGCATCGCATTGTTCAAATTCAACATGCACGCTCTCAAGCGATTTTCTCCACCACGCGAAGGCGAACGTCCTCGTCCACCACACAACAACTAATCTACGCGACACATATCATATAGCCTAACACAAACGACAAACACTACATTACAATGGAGAAACCTCCCCGCAGATATGGTTCTGCGAGGAGGTTTCTCCATTGTAATGTTCCGTAACAGAGAATAATTCAACACTACGAAGAGGAATAAAAAAGGCTGAGACGTCCTTTACAAAAAAAAAATCACCGCCTTTCGAGAAAAATTACTACCTTTGCAACAAATATTCAAACGGACGCATGGATACGAAGGATACCACCATTACGGAAGAAAGCATACGGGAAGACTTGCGCTACCTGCAACTATTGGCGCAATCCTACCCCACTATCGCCGAAGCCAGCACCGAAATCATCAATCTGGAAGCGATACTGAACCTCCCGAAACCCACTGAACATTTCATCAGCGACCCACACGGAGAGAGCGATGCCTTCAACCACGTCCTGCGAAATGCATCGGGATATGTCAAGCGGAAGGTGGACGAAATCTTCGGTTCTAAACTGCGCAAGGCCGACAAACGCGAATTGTGCACCCTTATCTACTATCCTGAACAAAAACTCCAACTTATCAAAGCCAACCATCAGAACCTCAACGATTTTTATAGCACTACTCTTCATCAACTGATGCAAGTGTGCCGCGAAGTATCTTCCAAATATACTCGCTCTAAAATCCGCAAGGAACTGCCGCGTGAATTCGGATACATCATCGAGGAATTGCTCCACGAGAGTTACTCCGGCTATGGTGAGAAGAAGCACAAATACTATGGTGAAATCGTGCGCAGCATCATCAGCACGCAACGCGCTGACGAATTCATCATCGAAATCTGCAAACTCATCCAACGGCTTGCCATTGACCGCCTTCACCTCTTGGGCGACATCTTCGACCGCGGTTCCGGTGCCCACCTCATCATGGATACCCTCTGCAACTATGCACACTGGGACATCGTCTGGGGCAATCACGACATCGAATGGTTCGGAGCGGCAGCTGGCAATCGTGCCTGCATTTGCAACGTGCTCCGACTCACGCTCCGTTATGACAATTTGGTCACGCTCGAAGACGGCTATGGCATCAATCTCATGCCGTTGGCGACTTTCGCCCTCGAAACCTACGCCGACGACCCGTGCACGCAGTTCGGACTCATCGAC
>JAFLUS010000119.1 GCA_022508685.1 Prevotellaceae bacterium
TGGCCGCCGTAGGCACCATGAAGGAGGAACTGCGTCTTGCGGGTGACGGCAACGATGTGCGAAGCGTCTTTAATATTGACTTTCTCGCCAGCCTTGAAATCGTAGACAACGTACCACACGCCACGGTCCATTTCCTTGCGGTATCGAGGAGCATCCCATACGAGAGTGATGCCACGCTGCGTGGTAATGATGCGTGGAGATTGGATGGGTTTTGGTGCTTTCTTGTCGATGAACGGCATGAGTGGCTGAAGTGCCGGCGTGCGATGCCAATAGGTGCGGAGCGCATCGGCATATCCGCCCGGATTGTTGCACACGGCTGCGGCATACCATTGGCAAGAACCTTGGATGTGGGACAGCGAACGCTGAATGTCGTACTTTGCCTGCATCTGGTGTTGCTGCGGATTGGATGAGTCTGCTCCTTTCACGGTTCGCTCCACGTCTTGCCCGATAAACAGGGGACGCGCATGGCAATGGTCGTTCCACCAGTTGCACAGCACTTCGTAGTCGGCAGCGACCGTACCGATGTTCCAGTAGATTTGGGGGATGAGATAGTCTACCCACCCTTTTTTCTGCCACAGAACGATGTCGGCATAGAGGTCGTCGTAGTTCTGCGTACCACGTGTAGCACTGCCGTGTCGGCTGTTCTGCTGTTCAGGGTCGTTGCGGTAGATGCCGAAGGGAGCGACGCCGAACTTCACCCACGGCTTGACAGCATGAATGAGGTCATGAAGGGCATGGATAAGTTGATTGACGTTGTCGCGTCGCCAATCTTCAATGGTGGCGAACCCACGCGGGTCGCGTTCGTAGTCTGCCATGTCGGGCAACGGGACGTTGGCGACGGGATAAGGATAGAAGTAGTCGTCGATGTGGATGCCGTCCACGTCATAGCGTTGCAGAATGTCTTCGACGACCATGCACGTGTACATTCGGTTGGATTCGAGGGCTGGATTGAGGATGTAGAGTCCGTCGTACTCGAAGATGCGTTCGGGATGGCGCACGGCTACGTGTTGGGAATGGAGGTTCAGCGTACCCTTCGTCTTTGCCCGGTAGGGGTTAATCCATGCATGGCACTCCATGTCGCGTTCATGGCATTGGTCAATCATCCATGCCAGTGGATCCCATCCGTCGGCAGGCGCATCGCCTTGCTTTCCGGTCAGAAATCGGCTCCATGGTTCATAGGTAGAAGGATAGAGCGCGTCGCACTCGGCTCGCACTTGGAACAGAATGGCGTTGATGCCGCATTGTTGCAGACGGTCGAGTTGCGAGGACAGCATTTCACGGATTTGCTCGGGTGTCTTGTTCAGATATTGTCCGTTCACACACTGAATCCATGCTCCGCGAAATTCGCGTTTGGGCGTATGTGCAGCCCGAACGTCGATGCACAGGCTACAGAGGCAGAGCAAGCCATAGATGCAAAGTTTAGTTTTCATGGGTAAGAGGGAGATTAAAGAAATGGGGTGAGCAGATTGCCAAACCATGCTACCGTGCGTCGCCACAGCGATTTGCTGCGCCAATAGTTACGCGTCATGGGTGTGGCGTTTTGGCAATCGTCGAGGAACATCGTGTCAAGACGTGCTGTCGTGAGGGAATCAAACACGACGGCATTCACTTCGTAGTCGCAACGCAGGCTGCGGCTGTCAAGGTTGGCTGAACCGACGGTGCAGACCTGTCCGTCCACTGTCATGGCTTTGGTATGATGAAATCCGCCGTTGAACAGCCACACCTTTGCACCTTTCTTCATCAGGCTGTTGCCTACATAGAAAGAGGCGTCGGGCGTCAGCGGAATATCGCTCTTGGCAGACAGCATGATTTCGACGTCAATGCCGCGACGGACGGCACGGCGAATGGCTCGGCGCACCTTGGTGGTGGGTACGAAGTAGGGATTGATGATGCGGATGTGGTGCTGCGCATGGTCGAGCATCGAAATGTATAGTTGCCGAATGGAGCGGTTGGACACGTGAGGTGCACGATCGACAATGGCAATCGGTACCATGCCTGCGGGGGCGGTACGGACGGGAAAATACTTCTCACCCGTCAGCAGTTCGCCGGTCTGCTCTTGCCACATCGTTGCAAATATCTTATGCAGTTCGTCCACCGCAGCACCCTCGATGTGCATATGCATGTCGCGCCACGGCCCGATGCCCTCCAATCCGTCGATATAGTAGTCAGCGACATTCATGCCACCCGTGTATGCCACTCTGCCGTCGATAACGACAATCTTGCGATGGTCGCGCGGATAGATATGGTTCACCCATGGAAACTTGAGTGGGTCGAACTTCTCCAAACGGATGCCGAGTGCACAGATTGAGTCGTGTTGCTGACGATGAATAGGTTGGTTGTTGGAGGCGTTGCCGAAGGCGTCGTACATGATGCGCACCTCCACGCCTTGCTGCACTTTCTCTGCCAGCAGGTCGATGAGCAGATGATTGATGGAGTCGTTGCGAAAGTTGAAATACTCCATGTGGATGAACTGTGTTGCCGAACGGATTTCCGCAAAGAGGTCGTCGAATTTCTCATGACCATTCATCAGCAACCGGATGTCGTTACCTTGCGTGATGTTGACATCCATAGCGTGGAGGTCGTGTGCCACCAACGAATCCGCACGCTGTGCGCGAACGTCCGTCGTGCACAGGCTCAACAGCAATCCGCACAGAACGATATGACGATATATGTTGAAGATATTCATCGTTCCGAAAGATGTTTGTGCAGCATGGGCCACCAGTCTTCATTCTTCGGCACCAGCAATCCGTGGATGCCTTCTGCCATCGCTGCTTCGATGTTGGCTGGACCATCGTCAAGAAACAGCGTTTCGTCAGGATGGAGATTGGCTTCAGCCAAGACCCGTCGAAAGATGGTCGGCGACGGCTTGTAGTCCTTCATCCGATAACTGCAGAATACGCGATGAAAATAATGGCTGACAGCATGTCCGTCGCCACTGAATGCGGTGCTTTCCGCCCAATGCATCATAAAAGGATTGGTGTTGCTCAACAGCAGCACGTTATAGCGTTCTTTCAATTCCAACAAGTGCTGAAGCCGTTGCGGGTCTACTTCCGTGACATATCCACGCCATGCCCATTCGCATTGCTCAAATGAAAATTGCTCTGTGTCCGTCGTTCCGGACAAGTCGTCAACGAGCCGTCCCAATTCGCGTTGAAACGTCGCAGCATCGATGCTGCCATCTTCGCATTGCAGGAAAATGCCCGTCTGTCCGTATTTGCCCAACCGCTGTCGCGCGTCCGTCACACCGAGGCTCTCAAAACGGCGATAGGCTTCTTCGGGATTTAGCGGAACGACCACTCCGCCAAAGTCAAATATCAAATTTTTTATCATATATACGTTCTCTTTCTTCGTTGCGTCGGCATCCTCACCATCGTATGGGTTCCAAACCCTGCTGCAACAGATAGCGGTTGGTCTGTGAGAAATGATGGTTGCCGAAGAATCCGCGATGGGCGGACAATGGCGACGGATGGGGCGACGTCAGTACGAGATGCCGTTGCTCGTCAATCAGCGCACGTTTACCGATGGCGTAACTGCCCCACAGGATAAACACCAGCCCCGTCCGTTCATTTTGCAACTTGCGGATGACGGCATCGGTGAATTGCTCCCACCCCTGCCGCTGATGCGAACCTGCCTGATGTGCCCTCACAGTGAGCGTGGCATTGAGCAGCAGTACGCCCTGCTCTGCCCATCGCGTCAGGTCGCCCGATGCTGGAATGGTAGCTCCCGTGTCGGTCTGTATTTCCTTGTATATATTGACAAGCGAAGGCGGAATTTGCACGCCCGTTGGGACGGAGAAGCAAAGTCCTTGCGCCTGCCCTTCCTCATGATAGGGGTCTTGCCCAATGATGACGACCTTGACGCGGTCGAACGGACAGAGGTTGAAAGCATTGAAGATGAGCCGTCCGGGCGGATAGACGCGCTGTTGAGCATACTCCGATTTCACGAAACGGATGAGCCGTTCAAAGTAAGGTGCGTCAAATTCGTCTTGTAGACGCTGTCTCCATGATTCTTCGATTTTTACTTGCATAAGCGTATGACAACGTGCTATTTATGAGTATGAAACTGAATCAATCCTTCCAACGGCGATTGTTCAATCTGTCCGATGCGGAAGCCCAACTCTGCTGCCACGCTTGTCAATTCGTCTTGGTACGACCACGCGACGGAACCGATGAAGTGCACAGGTACATCCTTGCACGGATAGAGCATCACGTTGCGCACGAAAAACTCGCGGAAGCAGTCCTTCAGAAAAGCATTGATTTCGGGCAAGTCGCGGTGGCGTGCACAGAATGGTGACAGGCTGGCCAAATAGCGGTTGGGAAATGGTTCGCGGTACACCTTGTTGACAATCGATGCTGCCGTAATCCCCGTTTCTTCACTGAACAAACGGCACACTTGCTCGCTGAACTGCCGCTTCAGGCAGTTGCCCACCAGACGTTTGCCGATGTAGGCTCCGCTGCCCTCGTCGCCCAGTACATAACCCAATGGCGACACGTTCTCCACCAACTGCTCGCCGTCATACAGGCACGAGTTAGAACCTGTGCCAAGAATGCAGACTACTCCAGCCGACCGGCCGCACAGTGCACGGGCTGCCCCCAGCATGTCGCTGCCGACATGGATGCGTGCTCCCGTCGCAATCGTCCTTCGCAAAGCCGATGCCACCACCGGTATCTTCTCTGCCGTGCATCCAGCGCCGTAGAACCTGATTTCCTCGGCATAGCGCACCTCGGGCACCAACTCGCGCTGCAAGGCAGCCATCATCTCCTCCTCCGTCTGCTGATATGGATTGATACCCTGCGTGATGAACATCCGACGTGTTTCTCCGTCGGTCACGCACCACGACGTCTTTGTCGAACCGCTGTCGGCTATCAATATGACCATAGTATGATAATATAGAGTAGTATTTAGTCTGCGCTGAATTCCTTAATCCGCTGCTCCTCCTCCATGCGGCAAATGAGCAACGTGCCGTTTTTCTCCGCCACGATGTAGCCGTCCAAGCCCTGCACCACCACTCGGCGTAGTCCCGACGTGTGTACCATGCAGCCCGACGATTCATACAATTTGACTTCCTGCCCTACTACGGCATTGCCGTCGCCATCATGCGGCATCAGCGTCAGCAGCGAACCCCACGTGCCCACGTCGCTCCAACCGAAGTCAGCAGGCATCACGAAGATTTCCTCCGCTTTCTCCATCACGGCATAGTCGATGCTGATGTTCGGACATCGGGGGAAATTCTCGTCAATGGCATCCCGTTCCCGTTCGGTGCCCAGCACTGGGAACAGTGCTTCGAAGATGTCGGCAATGTCCGACTGGTAAATCCGCATCGCATTGACAATCGTCTTCACGCTCCACACGAAGATGCCACTGTTCCAATAGTATTCCTCATGTTGCACGTACTTCTTCGCCGTAGCCAAGTCGGGTTTCTCACGGAAGCGGTCTACGCGGAAGATTTCGCTGTTGCGCAGCGACGGAGCCGACATGTCGGCCTGAATGTAGCCATAGCCCGTCTCCGGACGTGTGGGACGCATGCCCAACGTCACGATAGCATCCGACTCTGCCGTGAACGCCAATGCCGACGCTATTACCCGACGGAATTCTTCGCCGTTCATCACGAGATGGTCGCTTGGCGCCACCACGAGATTTGCCTGCGCATCCTGTTTCTTGATGCGCCAAGCCACATACGCGATACACGGAGCCGTGTTCCGACGGCAAGGTTCCAGCAGAATCTGTTCCGACGGCACGTCGGGCAACTGTTCCTTCACCAAATCGGCATACTGCTGGCTCGTCACAATCCACACGTTACGTCGGTCGACAATCCCCGCAAAGCGGTCCACCGTCATCTGCAAAAACGTGCGCCCCGTACCTAATACGTCAATAAATTGCTTCGGGCATTCAGGCGTACTCATGGGCCAGAACCTGCTGCCCACGCCACCTGCCATCACCACGAGATGGTTGTGTTCACTATTATTCATGCGTCTTCAAGGATTAAATTCCTTTGCAAAGTTACACATTTTTCCCTAACTTTGCATCCGCTTTATCAAAAACTTATTATTCACCCTTAAAACCAACTGAACAGATGAAAACGTATCAGACTGTCCTTCTGATGGCACTCATCACAGCCACACAGCCCGCACAGGCACAAAACGTGCAACTCCACTACGACCTCGGTTCGACACTTTACCATTCCCAACTTGCCGACCGCCCTTCCGTCACCACCACCATCGAGCATTTCGCTCCTGACACGTGGGGCAACACCTATTTCTTCGCCGACTTCGACTACTACGG
>JAFLUS010000012.1 GCA_022508685.1 Prevotellaceae bacterium
GGAACGGACATGAAGAAACGTCTGATAATGGAATGTTAGATTTTTTTCATAATTTGACCGCCGTTAATTTAATGACCATTAAATTAACGGCGGTCAAATAAGTTCTTTTCTTCCAAATTTCTTGATGCGCGCTTTGGCTATTTTTTCTTGCCGAACGTGAAATTCTTGCTTGTTCAGTCGCTTACCAGTCCTTTTCCAATCGGCGTGTGCCGCCTTGTTGTTGCTGCAACTTGCGTTGCACTTGCTTTTCGTCTTGTTGGGCAGAATTGAGCAACTGCTCTGCCGTGTTGTCGTCCATTTGGTCTTTCTTCTGCTCGGGTTGCTGAGGCTGTTGCTGTTGCTGCTTGTCCTTTTGGTCTTGCTTGTCTTCGGGCTTGGGCTGGTCTTGCTTCTGCTGTTGTTGGTCGTTCTGTTGCTGCTTGTTTTGCTTGTTCTGTTGGTTCTGCTGTTGGTTTTGCTGGCTCTTCTTGAGCATGTATTGTGCCTTGGCGAGGTTGTAGCGCGTTTCGTTGTCGTCGGGGTTCTGCCGCAAGGCTTCCTTGTAGGTGTCAACGGCTTGTTGGAAGAATTGCGCGTCGTTGCCGTTCTGCGCGTTCATGGCAGAGATGCCCTGTGCGTAGTAGGCGTTGCCGAGGTTGTGGTGAATGGCTTGCCGCTTGCGGTGGTTGCCGGTGGGCAGTTGCGCAGCGTGGCGATAGTTGGCGATGGCAGCGGAGTCGTGCGATTGGAGAATTTGGGTATTGGCAATGTTGTAGTATGCCTCGAGGAGGGTGCTGTCGCGTTGGATGGCACGTTGGTAGTGCGTCTCGGCACGTTGGTAGTTCTCGGTGCGCTGTTGGCGGTTGCCGAGTCGGACGTGGTCGCGGGCTGTGTTCTGCGCCTGTGCATGGTTGCAGAAGGCGGCGAGGAGGGTGAAGATGAAGGGTATGTGGAGCGAATGGCGTGTCATGTGGGAAACTATTTGAAAATCTTGATGTGGCGGAGGAGCGGGTTCTTCTTCTCCGTGATGCATACTTCGATGGCGATGACGATGAGCAGAATAATGGCGATGGCGGGGAATTGTTCGTCGTACTCGGAGAACATTTCGGCACTGAATTCGGCTTTCTGCATGGTGTCGATTTCGGCGAGCAGGAGTTGCTGCGCTTGGTCGGATTGTCCGACTTGGATGTAGACCCCGTCGCCGGCAGCAGCGATTTCCTTGCCCACTTGCTCGTTGAGTCGGGTGGTGACGACGTTGCCTTGTGCGTCTTTCTTGTATCCGCCTCCCTGCATGGGGATGATGCCACCTTCGGGCGTACCGACGGAGAGGACGAAGATGCGGATGCCTTGCTTGGCGGCTTGCTTGGCAGCATCGAGTGCACCTTGTTCGTGGTCTTCGGCATCGGTGATGAGGACGAGCGCCTTGCCTACGGCGACGTTGTCGGAGAAACTGTGCATGGCGCAGCGGATGGCGTCGCCGATGTTGGTGCCTTGCACGGCGATGGTGCGTGGCGAAAGTTGTTCGAGGAACATCTTGGCGGAGACGTTGTCGGAGGTGATGGGGAGGATGGTGAGGGCGTTGCCGGCAAAGGCAACGAGTCCCATGCGGTCGTCGTCTAATTGCTCAATGAGTTTGCTGACGAGCATCTTGGCTTTGTCGAGACGGCTGGGCGAGACGTCGGTGCAGAGCATGGAGTTGGACACGTCGACGGCTATCATGGCTTCGATGCCCCGATGTGTGTATTCTTCCTTGCGCGTGCCGTACTGCGGGCGTGCCATGATGAAGACGGCAAGGGCGAGCATGAGCATGATGAGGCTGAACTTGAGATGACGCCGCTTTGCCGATACGGCTGGCATGAGGGCATTCAGCAGGTCGGGCTGTCCGAATTGCTTCAGACGTCGGGACTGGCGTTTGCAGACGACGACGTAGAGCAACGCGAAGAGGGGTATCAGCAGAAGCAGATAGAGATAGAGGGGATGGGCAAATCTGAACATGGGTGCGGAAGGGTGTTAAGGAAGGCGTCGGACGACGAAGAGGCGCAGGAGGATTTCCAGCAGGAGCACGACGAAGGCTGCAAGGGCAAAGGGTTCGTAGCGCTCGTCGCGTTTGTGGTACTGCGTGACGTTGAATTTCGTCCGTTCCATTTGGTCAATTTCGCTGTAGACGTCCGACAGGTCGGTGTTCTGCTCGGCACGGAAGTACTTTCCGCCTGTTTCTTCGGAGATTTTGCGCATGGTGGGTTCGTCGATGTCGACGGGCACCATGGCTGTTCCGCCGGTGGGGAGCGGGAAGGGTGCCATGCCGTTGCGGCCGATGCCGATGGTGTAGATGCGGACGCCGTATTTCTTGGCAATCTCGGCTGCCGTGAGCGGTGCAATCGTTCCGGAGTTGTTGACGCCGTCGGTGAGCAGAATGATGACTTTCGACTTGGCTTTGCTCTCGCGCAGACGGAGCAGGGCGTTCATGATGCCGTCGCCGATAGCGGTTCCGTCGGCAATCATGCCTTTCGCAGCCATTTGGTTGTCGACGCTGTTGTAGAGGTTCATCAGCACGGCGTGGTCGGTGGTGAGCGGGCACTGGGTGAAGGCTTCGGCGGCAAAGAGCGTGAGACCGATGTTGTCGTTAGGCCGTTTGTCTACAAATTCCTGTGCGATGTGCTTCAGTGCCTCGACGCGGTTGGGCTTGAAGTCCTGCGTGAGCATACTGGTGGAGACGTCGACGGAGAGCATGATGTCGATGCCTTCGACGTCGGCACTGCTCCACGAGTGTTTCTGCTGCGGACGTGCGAGAATGATGACGACGAGCGTGAAGAGAACGAGCCGAAGGACGTTGGGCACGGGGATGAGCAACGTGCGCAACGTGCGTGGCGCGTAGCGGTATTTGGCAATTTCGGGGAGGGCAAGTGCGGGGTGCGACTTCTTGTGGCGCAGGACGTACCAGATGATGTAGGGTATCATCAGCGTCAGCAAGAGGAGCATGTATGGATGCTTCAGTTCCATGTATCAGTCGTTCTGTTATTGTATTACATCAGCAGGAAGACGAGGCGGTAGCCCACATAGCCTATCAGGGCAATGGCTGCCACCGAGAGCACGGCTGCCACGATGGTGAGCGTGGTGCGCATGGTGGGCGAACCTTGTTCGACAACCGTCACTTCCTGCGGTGCCTGTTCGGGCACGTCGTCCTGTTTGGTGGAGTTGATGAAGGCGATGGCGTTGACGAGGTTGCGGTCGTCCTCCGTCATCTCCGTGCTGTATTTGGCAAACTTGACGAGGTCTGCCGTTTCAAACAATTCGCGCAGTTCGTTCAACGCTTCTTCGCTGTTGAGGCTGCGGAGGTTGGCAATGATTTCCTGTGTCGTCATCTCCGTTGCGTTGAATCCGTAACGTTCGTTGATGTACTGGCGCAGTGCGTCGGTGAGTTGGGTGTAGTAGTCCTTGGTGGCGACGGCGTCGGCGGCAGTGGTGGCATGTTCGGGCTGCGTGCGGTTGCGTTCCACTTTGAGTTGCTCAATCTTCTGCATGGCTAACTTGTGGGGAGCGATGCGTGCTTTCAGCCGCAGACGGCGGATAATCGGTTTGTTGTCCTTCAGGCTGACGACGACGTAGACGAGCAGCAGCGCAAGTACGGCAAGCAAGAAGGCATAGCGCATCGGCAGTTTCCATTCGTCAGCCTCGTAGGGGAGGTCCATCGTGCCCTTGAGCGGGAAAATGGCATCGACGTTGGTGGTGTCAATCTCCATGGTCATCACCTTGAGTGCCAGAGGCTGTTCTGCCGTGAACGCCTCGCCGTCCACCGTGACGCTGAAGGGAGGAATGTAGTAGAGTGCCGAATCGAAGGAGGTGACGGTGTAGAGGCGGGTGAGTAGCATGCGCTTGCGGTCGTTCAGCCACGTCGTGTCGCAGTCGCCCGTCTTTGCCACTTCGATGCCCGGCAGCAGTTCCTGCCATGGCTCGTAGGTCGGCATCTCCACTGACTGCCCGCAGTCGGCACTGACTTCGAGCGTGATGTTGGTTTGCTGTCCTATCAGGATTTGCGTGTGGTCAATCTTCGTGTTGACCGTCACTTGGGCATGTGCGCACGTCGCACACATCACGATAATGGCGCAGATGCCCCTTAGTCGATTCGTCATGTTCACACCTTTTATCTTCTCATTCTGAACAACGCCATCAGTCCCTTCACATAGTCCTCGTCGGTGCGCAGATGGGCGCAGTCCACGTGGGCACGTGTCAGCATGTCGTTGAGGCGTATTTGCTGGTTCACCCACCATTCGTGGTGGGCACGTCGCATCTTCTTCGAGCCCGTGTCGATGTACATCTCGTAGCCCGTTTCGGCATCGCACACCTTCATCAGTCCCACGTCGGGCAGTTCCTGCATCCGTCGGTCGTAGATGTGCAGGGCAACCACGTCGTGACGCCGGTTGGCAATCATCAGTTGCTGACTGAAGTCCTTGCCGTCGAAGAAGTCGCTCATCACGAACGCCGTGCAGCGTTTCTTGATGGCGTTGGTCATGAATTCGACGGCCTGTCCGATGTCGGTATGCCGGCTCTGCGGCTCGAACGTCAGCAGTTCGCGGATGATGAACAGGATGTGCTTGCGCCCCTTCTTGGGCGGAATGAATTTCTCTATGTGGTCGGAAAAGAAGATGACGCCAATCTTGTCGTTGTTCTCAATGGCAGAGAACGCCAGCGTGGCAGCCACCTCGGTCGCCATCTGCCGCTTGGTCATCTGCTGCGAACCGAAGTCGAGGCTGCCCGACACGTCCACCATCAGAATAACCGTCAGTTCGCGCTCCTCCTCAAACACTTTCACGTAGGGGCGGTCGAAGCGCGCCGTCACGTTCCAGTCGATGTCGCGCACGTCGTCGCCATACTGGTACTCGCGCACCTCGCTGAACGCCATACCGCGCCCTTTGAACGCCGTGTGCCATTCGCCCGCGAAAATGTTGTTGGACAGCCCGCGCGCCTTCATCTCGATGCGGCGCACCTTCTGCAATAGTTCTTCCGTCTCCATATAGCGCGTCTGTTCCCTTCGGTCAGGGCACTTCCACCCGGTTGATGATGCGGCTTACGATTTCCTCTTGCGTCACGTTCGACGCCTCTGCCTCGTAAGTCAGTCCGATGCGGTGGCGCAGCACGTCAGTCGCTACGGCACGCACGTCTTCCGGAATGACGTAGCCGCGATGCTTGATGAAGGCGAAAGCGCGTGCAGCCAGTGCAAGGTTGATGGACGCACGGGGCGAACCACCGAAGGCAATCAGGCCGCAGAGGTCGCGCAGCCCATAGCGGTCGGGGTAGCGCGTGGCAAAGACGATGTCGGCAATGTACTGCTCTATCTTCTCGTCCACGTACACGTCGGCAACGACGGCACGAGCGGCTTCGATTTCCTCCGTACCCGTTACCGGACGCACTTCCTGTGCTTCGCGGGCAATGTTCTGACGGATGATGCGCTTCTCCTCTTCCATGTCGGGATAGCCCACCACCACCTTCAGCATGAAGCGGTCGACCTGCGCTTCGGGCAGCGGATACGTACCTTCCTGCTCGATGGGGTTCTGCGTCGCCAGCACAAGGAACGGGCGCGGCAGTGCATACGTTTCCGTCGACAGCGTTACCTGCCGTTCTTGCATTGCCTCCAACAGCGCACTCTGCACCTTGGCGGGCGCGCGGTTGATTTCGTCCGCCAGCACGAAGTTGGCGAATATCGGGCCGCGCTTCGACTCGAACCGACCTTCCTTCTGATTGTAAATCATCGTACCCACCACGTCGGCAGGCAGGAGGTCGGGCGTAAACTGGATGCGGCTGAACTTGGCGTCAATCAGTCCTGCCAGCGTGCGGATAGCCTTTGTCTTTGCCAGTCCCGGCACGCCTTCGAGCAGCACGTGGCCGTCGCTCAACAGACCAATCAGCAGCGATTCCACCAAGTGGCGCTGGCCGACGATGAACTGGTCCATGCCTGTCAGCACGTTCGTCACCAACGAACTATGCTGCGCGATGCGCTCGTTCAGCGCACGAATATCGAAATTTTCTGCCATAACTATTGTATTTCTGCTATTTTTCCGTGCAAAGTTACGCCTTTTCTGCCGAAAACGTGCATGCCGCGTTTTAATAAAACCTAAAATTCGTTGCAAAATCTAACTTTTTGCTTCCCACGCGCGTGTACATGTCTATATGAACGGGTGGCGGCGGGGTGGCAGCGTCCTGTTCGTGGCGTTGCGAAACAAAGTCCGTGACGTCGCAATGGAAAGTTTTCGCCTCCGCAAAACAAAGTTCACGACATCGCAGAGGAAAGTTTAGTTCGCAGTGCGGTTTGTATAATCCACAATGTGGTTTGTACAATCCACACTGCGGTTTATACAATCCACAATGTGGATTAAACTTTGGTTGCCGACATGAACAACTTTGTTTAGCCTTTGACAAAACTATTTTTCGGGGAGCACCCGTTTTTCCGTTGCGAAACGGCGGACACGCAGTCCGTGCCGGAATTTTCGGGGGACGCGTGGCAGGTGTTTCAAAAATATTCTGTAACTTTGCCGCAAATGTACGATAGATTCAGAACGATATGGAGAAACAATTAGACGTGTTCCTGATGGGAACGCAAACGGCTGCTGCGGCTGCCGACGGACTGGCGGACGTGCCGTGCGTTGCGGCGGTGACGGCGATGACGGGCAGAGCCGAAGCGTCGGCTGTGCTGATGCAGGTGGCAGACAGGGCGTCGGCTCCGCTGACGATGCTGCTGCTCAAGCCGGAGGAAACGGAGATGGGACAGCGGAGCGTGGAACGCATGGTACAGGTGGCGACGGACACGGGCGCTGCGTGGCTGTATGCCGACCGCCGGACGATGAAGGACGGCACGTGCGAAACGGCTCGCTGCACGGACTGCCAACTGGGCAGCGTGCGCGACGATTTCGACTGCGGCAGCGTGCTGCTGCTGCGGACGGACGTGCTGAAGGCATGGCGTGCGCTGCGTGCAGACGAGGCAGAACTGCGCTATGCGGCACTCTACGATTTCCGTCTTTTCTGCATGCGGCGGAACGAGCCGACGGCTGTGTTCCACTTGGGCGAAATGCTGTACACGGAAGTGGAACGCGACTTGCGGAAGAGCGGAGAGAAGCAGTTTGACTATGTAGACCCGCGTCAGCGCGACGTGCAAGTCGAAATGGAACAGGTGTGCACGCGCCATCTCGCGCTCATCGGTGCGTTGGTGGCAGACGAGCAGGTGGCGGATGCGCCGATAGAGGAGGGCAAGTTTGCCGTCGAGGCATCGGTCATCATCCCTGTGCGCAATCGCGTTCGCACGATTGAGGATGCCGTGCGCTCGGCACTGGGTCAGCAGACGACGTTTGCGTACAACATTCTCGTGGTTGACAACCACAGCACGGACGGCACGACGGAGGTGCTGCAACGACTGGCGCAAGAAGACGAACGTTGCGTGCATATCATTCCGCAACGCGATGACCTCGGCATCGGCGGCTGTTGGCACTTGGCTGTCTCGGATGCGCGTTGCGGTCGGTTTTCTGTCCAATTAGACAGCGACGACCTGTATAGCAGTCCGCAGACGCTGCAGCGCATCGTCAGCAAATTCTATGATGAAAAATGCGCCATGGTGGTGGGTTCGTACCGCATGTGCAACTTCCAGTTGGAAACGCTGCCGCCCGGTATCATTGACCATCGCGAGTGGACGGATGACAACGGACGCAACAATGCGCTGCGCGTCAACGGGCTCGGTGCGCCGCGTGCGTTCTATACGCCGCTACTCCGTCGGTACGG
The DNA here is from genome assembly GCA_022508685.1 of Prevotellaceae bacterium. Lineage (GTDB taxonomy): Bacteria > Bacteroidota > Bacteroidia > Bacteroidales > Bacteroidaceae > UBA3839. Next base: position 7,744 of record JAFLUS010000012.1, read on the forward strand.
CGTGCCCAATACGAGTTATGGCGAAGACTATGCGCTCGGCTTGCGCTTCTCGCGCGAATGGAAAATCGGTCGCATCTACGACGAACTCTATCTGTGCCGGCGTTGGGAAGGCAATTCCGATGCGGCGCTGTCGAACGACCGCGTGAATGCGAACAACCAATATAAAGATTCGCTGCGAACGATGGAAATCCGTGCACGGCAGTTGCGCAATGCAGCGAATAAAATGGGGTGCCAATGAAGACGGCTGCACGATGGACGGAGTTGTTCGACCGCCAGATGGCGGTGTGGGACGATGCCCGACGGCGTTTCGACGCGCTGTCGGAGGTGGTCGTGCGCAGCGGCGAAGTGGACGATTGTCCGCTGATGTTGCAGCACAATCCCACGCGCATCGTGTCGACGGGAGCCAAGACGGATGCCCGCTCGATTGGGCAACGCCCTTGCTTCCTGTGCCGTGCAAATCGTCCGGAGGTGCAGGAGGCGCTGCCGCTGCCGCCTTACGAACTGCTCGTCAATCCGTTCCCCATTCTGCCGCAGCATTTCACAATTCCGCTGGCAACGCATGAGCCGCAGCGCATTGCCGGGCGGTATGCCGACATGATGCGGATGGCGGCAGACGCATGTGGCTTGCTCCTGTTCTACAACGGGCCGGAGTGCGGTGCGTCGGCTCCCGACCATTTGCATTTCCAAGCGGGCAGCCGTGGCGTTGTGCCTGTGGAGCGCGACTGGTCGACGTCGCACTCGCAGATGTTGGAGCGGTTGCATGCCGACGACGAAAGGGACGGAGGCATTTTTGCCGTGCGCAGTTACCTGTGTCCGGCATTGGCGATTGTGGCTTCTTCGCCCGAACGTCACGCCGTGCTGTTCGAGCATCTCTATCGTCTCCTTCCGCAGGGTGAAGGGCAGCCTGAACCGCGGATGAACGTCGTGGCGTGGCGTGACGAACGTGAAGATGCCGACACGTTGGTGAGCATCGTCTTTCCGCGTGCCAAGCATCGTCCGCAGTGCTATGGCGAAGACGGGCTGATGGTCAGTCCCGGTGCGCTCGACATGGGTGGACTGATGGTGGTGCCGCGTGAGGCAGACTTCCACTGGCTGACGTTGGACGATGCGGCTGCGATACTGCGCGAAGTGGCACTCTCTGCCGAAGACTTTGAAGAACTGAAGAACCGATTAAAGCATATCAATCATTCATCATGAAAGAACCGTCAGTAAGTGTGGGCATCGTCGAGGCGCTGCAAATCCGATTTGTGCTCAATGCCAACTATCAGGCGAAAGGCGAAATGGTGCATGGCGAACAGGTCGTGGAATACGACGATGGCGGCATCCGTTGGAACGGCAATCTCTATCAGGAACTGATGTTCACGCCACGACAGGAAGGCGCATCCTTCTCGCTTTACGAAGTGACTATCGGCATCAATTTCCACTGGGAGCGCAAGGAGACGCAGACCTTCAGCGGTGCGTTGCGCCTGCTTGTGCAGGACGGGAAACTCTGTGCCATCAACATGCTGCCGGTGGAGGACTATCTCACAAGCGTGATTTCGTCGGAAATGAGTGCCGATGCTTCCATCGAATTTCTGAAAGCCCATGCCGTGATTTCGCGCAGTTGGCTGATGGCGCAGATTGAACGGCGGGCACGATTGACGAAGGCGCAGCAGGACGTGGGTTTCTTTGCCTCGTTCCGAAAGACCGACACGCAGTTGGTGCGGTGGTACGACCGCGAAGACCATACGCTGTTCGACGTCTGTGCCGACGACCATTGCCAACGCTATCAGGGCATTACGCGTGCCACTAATCCTGCCGTTGCACAAGCCGTCGAAAGCACGCGCGGACAGGTGCTGAAGTACGATGGCGAAATCTGCGATGCCCGCTTCTCGAAATGCTGCGGCGGTGTGTCTGAAGAATTTTCCACTTGTTGGGAAGAAACCGACAAGCCCTATCTCGTCTCGGTGCGCGATTACACGGACGACGAATTGCGCCATGTGCCCGACTTGCGCGACGAACGCGAAGCAGCGAAGTGGATACTCGCTTCGCCCCGTGCCTTCTGCAACACGCGCAGCCAGCAGGTGCTGTCGCAAATCCTGACGAACTACGACCGCGAGACAAGCGATTTCTATCGTTGGACGGTGACGTATTCGCAAGCCGAACTATCCGCTCTCATTGCTGAAAATCTGAAAATGGAGTTTGGTCAGATTCTCGACCTTATTCCCTTGCAGCGCGGGCGTTCGGGACGCATCAGCCAACTGCAAATCGTCGGCAGCGAGCGCACGCTGACCATCGGCAAGGAATTGGAAATCCGTCGTGCTTTGTCTGATTCCCACCTCTTTTCGTCGGCATTCGTCGTGGAGAAATGCTACGACCGCGGCAGCGAAACGCCCTCCACCTTCATCCTTCGCGGTGCAGGATGGGGACATGGTGTCGGTCTGTGCCAAATCGGTGCTGCCGTCATGGGGGAACGCGGTTATGCCTACGACGCCATTCTCCTACATTATTATAAAGGGGCAAAGATAGACGTGCATTATCAATAAGGAAGAAAAAAGAATCGCTGCTCACGAGTGGGCAGCGATTCTTTTTTGATGATTTTTTTGCGAAAACCGATGTCAGATGCCGAGGTCGTGAAGCACTTCTTCGGCCTTCTTCTCGGCGAGGGCGCAGGCGTTGTGATAATCGGCTGCGGTAGGCATGTCACCGGGAACTTCGAGATAGAACTTGATTTTGGGTTCAGTGCCCGACGGACGGATGCTGACCTTCGTGCCGTTCTCGGTGAAGAACTGGAGAACGTTGCTGCGGTCGGGCATCTGGAGCGGCGTTTCCTTGCCTTCGGCTATGGTGACGAGGCGTTGGAAATCGTTGATGCGAACGACGGGCGAGCCACCGAGGTGGAGTGGGGGATTGGTGCGGAAGTTCTCCATCATGGCCTTGATTTCGTCGGCACCGGTCTTGCCCGGACGCACGATGTTGACAGCCTTGTTGTAGGTGAAGCCGTATTCGAGGTAGATGTCCATGAGGAGGTCGTAGAGGGTCTTGCCGTTGTCCTTTGCCCATGCTGCGATTTCGCAGATGAGGCAGATGCTGGCAGGGCTGTCCTTGTCGCGCACTTTGTCGAAGGGGAGGAAACCGAAACTTTCTTCACCTCCGCCGATGTATTTCTTCACACCTTCGTTTTCACGAATGAGGGCGGCAATCCACTTGAAGCCGGTGTAGCAGTCGATGAGTTCGACGTTGTTCTTATCGGCGATGCGGCGGATGAGTTCAGTGGTGACGATGGTCTTGACGAGGAATTCGTTGCCACGGAGTTGACCGAGTTTCTTCTTGTTGGCGATGATGTACCATGCGAACATCATGCAGGTCATGTTGCCGTTGAGGATTTCCCATTCGCCTTCGCTGTTGCGGCAGACGATGGCAAGGCGGTCGGCATCGGGGTCGCTGGCGATGACGAGGTCAGCATTGAGCCGTGTACCGAGTTTCATGCCGAGCGTCATGGCTTCGGCATTCTCGGGATTGGGGCTCACGACGGTGGGGAAGTCGCCGTCGATGACCATCTGTTCGGGTACGACGTGGATGTTCTGGAAACCCCATGAGCGGAGTGCTTCGGGGATGATGACACGGCCTGTGCCGTGGAGCGGAGTGTAGACGATGTTGAGGTCGCGCTGACGCAGGATGACGTCTTGGTCGACCATGGCTTCCTTGACGGCTTGGAGATAGTCCCAGTCCATTTCGCCACCGATAATCTGAATGAGGTCGGGGTTGCCTTCCCATTTCACGTCCTCCATGCGCACGGCATTGACTTCGTCGATGATGCCTGTGTCGTGGGGTGCGAGCACCTGTGCGCCGTCTTCCCAATATGCCTTGTAGCCGTTGTACTCACGCGGATTGTGGCTGGCAGTGACGTTCACGCCGGCTTGTGCGTGGAGTTGGCGGATGGCGAAACTGACTTCGGGTGTGGGACGGAGGCTTTCGAAGAGATAGACCTTGATGCCGTTGGCAGAGAAGATGTTGGCAACGGTTTCGGCATATTCGCGTCCGTGGTTGCGGCAGTCGTGACCGACGACGACGGCGAGGTCAGTGCGTCCGGGGAAGGCCTTGAGGATGTAGTTGGCAAAGCCCTGCGTGGCTGCACCGACGATGTAGCGGTTCATGCGGTTCGTTCCGGGGCCCATGATGCCGCGCAGTCCACCTGTACCGAATTCGAGCGTCTGATAGAAACTGTCGATGAGTTCGGTCTTGTCCTCTGCTTCCAGCATGGCTTTCACTGCAGCCTGCGTCTCGGCATCGAACACGGGGCTGGTTGCCCACGTCTGTGCCACTTCCGTACAATGTTTCAATAGTTCGTTGTCCATAATTGAGTCTATGTATTGATAAGTAATATGTGATTATTGCTTGATGAGGTAGCGGTCGCCCGTCTCGTTGACGACTTTGCGCCAATAGTCTTCAGAGTAGCCCGGACGGATGATGCGGCCACCGAGTCCGTATTTGGAGCGGGCGAAATGTCCGTCGGCTTCTTCCTTGACCACCATGTCGTTGTGCTTCACGACGAGGTATTGGAACAGCGTCTTCCAGTCGGCAAGCATGGTCGCGGCAGCCTGCTGTCCGTAGTCGGTGAGCAAGGCAACGGCATCGGCGGGATTGAGCGAATAGAGCACCTGTGCCTGTGTCTCGACGTCGGATTGGCTGCCGTGGAAGTCGCTCTCCAGTCGGTCGATGACGTTGCGCAGGTCGGGATACATTTTAGAATAATAAGGGTACACCATGTTGCTGACGGTATTGCACACCCAGAAGGCGGATTCCCACGAGAAGGTGATTTCGTCCTGCACGCCAGCCACACGTTCGTAGCAGTGGGGCACTTCCGTGGCTGAACAATAGATGGGCGTGTATGCCGTCATGTTGGCATCGTCGTTCGTCCACCACACGACACCGCCGATGGCGTCGGGCATGTTGGCACGCATTTGTCCGACGAAGGAAAATCCCGTCTGCTGCGTGGCTGTCGGCCGTTCGGTGAAGTATTCCTTGCCGTCCACCTTGAAGGACAGGGGCGACGGACGATAGGGCATGTTGTAGGGACCGCTGCCGAGGTCGTGCTGCATGTCGAGCGCAGTGCCTTCGTAGTGGTCGCGCATTCCGTTCTGCACGTCCTGCACGCTCAGCAGGTGCTTGGGTTTCATGTAGAGCGGCATTTCCATTGTCTTGTCCTCGCCGCAGACGTAGGGCAGATAGCGTTCCATGCCGTCGACGTGCTTGTTGAAGAATGCCCATGCGCGGGCGTCGCAATAGCGGATGCCGCCGAAGTCGAGCGGATTGTAGGCGTCGCGGAAGGAGAATTCCGAGTCCTTACCCGTGAAGTAACCTTTTTCGCGGGCAAACTTGATGACGTCCTTGGCGTAGCGCACGTTCTCGCGGTCCTTCATGTCGAAGCGCGTGATGCGGCTCTGGTTGGCGTGGGCGCAGATGCAGTCGTCGGGAATGCGGATAGCCACCCACACGGCACCGGTGCGTCCGGCACCCTTGCCCACCATCTCCATCACCCACACTTCATTCTTGTCGGCAATGGTGAAGGTCTCGCCTTCGCTGTAGTAGCCATATTTCTCCACGAGGTCGGTCATGATGCTGATGGCGTTGCGTGCCGACGTGCTGCGCTCGAGTGCGATGTAGATGAGCGACCCGTAGTCGAGGATGCCTGTCGAGTCTGCCAGTTCCTCACGTCCGCCGAACGTCGTTTCGCAGATGCTCACCTGATGTTCGTTCATCTGTCCCACGACGTTGTAGGTGACGGGCGCCTGCGGAATTTCGCCCAGATACTTGTTCGTGTCCCATTCGTACACCTTGCGCATTTCGCCCGGTGCGTGCTTGCCGCCGACGTGGCGGTAGAGGTTGCCGTACATTCCGTAACTGTCGGCGTTGTAACTGACGATGACGCTGCCGTCCGTCGATGCCTTCTTGCCCACGATGAGGTTGGTGCAGGCGTCAGCGTATGGCGTAGCGACGAGGAATGCGAGCAGCACTGCCGCGATGCGTGCAAAAATTCTGTGTGTCATGATTAGAGCGTGTGTGTATGTGATTTCTTGATTTCCAATTTGTCGCTGCCGGCAGCCTTGAAACTCATGTCGAGTCCCTTCACCGAGTGGGTGAGTGCGCCGAACGAGATGAAGTCGACCCCCGCCTTCGCGTAGGGTATCATCGTGTCGAACGTGATGCCGCCCGACGATTCCGTCTCGGCACGTCCTGCCACCATCTCGACCGCACGGCGCGTTTCCTCCGGCGTGAAATTGTCGAACATGATGCGGTCGCAACCCTCTGCCAACGCCTCCTCCAATTCCTTGAAATTGCGCACTTCGCACTCTATTTTCAAGTCCTTGCCCCGCTCCTTGCAGTATTGCTTGGCACGGCTGATGGCGTTGTGCACTCCGCCGCAAAAGTCGATGTGGTTGTCCTTCAGCAGAATCATGTCGAACAGCCCGATGCGGTGGTTCATGCCCCCGCCAATCTTGACAGCCTCCTTTTCCAACATTCGCATGCCCGGCGTCGTCTTGCGCGTGTCGAGCACGCGGGTCTTCGTCCCTGCGTCGACGAGTGCCTGCTGATACTTGCGCGTCATGGTGGCGATGCCCGACATGCGCTGCATGATGTTGAGCATGAGCCGTTCCGTCTGCAACAGGCTTTGCACCCGTCCCTTCACACTCATCACGATGTCGCCCGGATGCACCAGCGTGCCGTCGCCGGCATATACCTCCACCTCCATCGTGGGGTCGAAACGGTGGAACACTTCCTTGGCGATTTCTACACCTGCCAGCACGCCTTCCTCCTTGATGAGGAGTTTCGATTCTCCCATCGCGTCAGCCGGAATGCAGCAGAGCGTGGTGTGGTCGCCGTCGCCGATGTCTTCGGCAAATGCCAAGTCAATCAATCTGTCGTTTAATTCTTCTACTGAAAGCATCATGTCGTTGTCGTATTATAAAATGCATGCAAAGTTAGTGATATTTTTTGACATGCACAAAAACGCTGATGCTGCATTGGCGCGGATATTACGGAAACATGTTTTTTAGTTGCGAATTTCGCAATTATCTACCTTATGTGGTATATGCAATATAAACCACTGATTTACAATAGGCTACACTGTATTCCACTTTTATGCAAATTGGAGTGCACTTCCGTTGCATCTGGAGTGCACTCC
>JAFLUS010000120.1 GCA_022508685.1 Prevotellaceae bacterium
AAATTGGCATTCCTCCGCAGAGAACGTCCTCGTCCTCTGCGGAGGAACTTTTTTTTCTCTGCGGAGCGAGTGAAATTTGTTAGGCACACGAGTAAAATTTGTTAGGCACGCGAGTAAATTTTGATAGGCACGTAAGTGAATTTTGATAGGCACGCAAGTGAATTTTGTTAGGCACGGCGTGAAAACTTTGTCGCGGTGGCGTGGAACCGATGTCGAAGAGGAAGTTTTGCTCCTTCAGACTGGTGCAAATTTTTGACCGAAAAGGAAAATCCGTGTCGTCGAAAAGTCGTGAAAGTTTTCTGAAAGAGAAATTTCTTCAGTGCAGAAGATAAAATCTGTGTCGTTCGAGAAGAAGAAATTTTTGCAATACTTCATCGTATAAATAACAACAAATCAATATATCAATGATGTTTTGATAAAGTATCGCTTTCGTAATGGAAAAATGCCGAAATTGTCGAAAATGTGCAACCATCCGTCAGCCTCAATGCCGTCGTTGGAAAGTGGTATAACGAAAAAAGAGAGCCCGAGGACTCTCTTTTTCTGCGGAAGGAGGGGGATTCTTGCAAGCAAGCGCTTCGCGATAACGAACCCTTTGGTTCTCATCCCCGTAGCCTTCCAACGAAAAAAGAGAACCCGAAAGTTCTCTTTTTCTGCGGAAGGAGGGGGATTCGAACCCCCGGTACGGTAACCCGTACGGCAGTTTAGCAAACTGCTGGTTTCAGCCACTCACCCATCCTTCCGTGGGAATGCTGAAGCACTTTGTTGCTAAAAGCGGTGCAAAGGTAGGCTTATTTTCTGAACCATGCAAGGATTTTCTGAAAAAATTTGCGCATTCGACCCACTTTTACGTCAAAAGGATAAAAAACGGCGTGCACTTTCAAGTTTTTTGTATTTCCGCTGAAATTATTCGGCGAATTGTTGTACCTTTGTCAGTTGAAAACGTCGGAAGCCCTGCGCTTCAGTTATATATAATTAAGGAAAGACATGCCAAACATATCCATACGTGGCACGGAAATGCCCAGTTCGCCCATCCGCAAACTGGCTCCGTTGGCAGAAGATGCCAAACGACGTGGGGTACACGTGTACCATCTGAACATCGGACAGCCCGACTTGCCCACGCCGCAGACGGCCATTGACGCCATCCGCAACATCGACCGTCAGATACTGGAATACAGCCCGAGCCAAGGCTACCGCAGTTACCGCGAGAAACTGGTGGGATACTATGCCAAGTACGACATCAACCTCACGCCCGACGACATCATCATCACCAGTGGCGGAAGCGAAGCCGTGCTCTTCGCCTTTCTCTCCTGTCTGAATCCGGGCGACGAAATCATCGTACCCGAACCGGCATACGCCAACTACATGGCGTTCGCCATCTCGGCAGGTGCCGTCATCCGCACCATTGCCACCACCATCGAGGAAGGCTTCTCGCTGCCCAAGGTGGAGAAGTTCGAGGAACTCATCAACGAACGCACGCGCGCCATCCTCATCTGCAACCCCAACAACCCGACGGGATACCTTTACACGCGCCGCGAGATGAACCAAATCCGCGACCTCGTCAAGAAATACGACCTCTACCTCTTCAGCGACGAAGTGTACCGAGAATTCATCTACACCGGTTCGCCCTACATTTCCGCCTGTCACCTCGAAGGCATCGAGCAGAACGTGGTGCTGATTGACTCCGTCTCGAAACGCTATTCGGAATGTGGCATCCGCATCGGTGCGCTGATAACGAAAAACCAGCAAGTGCGGCAAGCCGTGATGAAATTCTGTCAGGCACGCCTGTCGCCGCCTCTCATCGGACAAATCGTGGCAGAGGCAAGCCTTGACGTTCCGGAGGAATACATGCGCGACATTTACGATGAATACGTCGAACGGCGTAAGTGTCTCATCGACGGGCTGAACCGCATCCCCGGCGTCTATTCGCCCATCCCGATGGGTGCCTTCTACACCGTGGCAAAACTGCCGGTGGACGACAGCGAACGCTTCTGCGCATGGTGCCTGAGCGATTTCAACTACGAAGGCGAAACCGTGATGATGGCTCCTGCCAGCGGTTTCTACACCACGCCGGGAGCCGGTCGCAACCAAGTCCGCATTGCGTATGTGTTGAAGAAAGAAGATTTGCAACGCGCCTTGCTCGTCCTGCGCAAGGCACTCGAAGCCTATCCGGGACGTACCGAATAGACTGACGCAGACGCACAATGGCTTTTGAACGATTTATCGCACGACGCATCTATGGCACACGCACGGGAGACGGCCGTTTCTCCGGTCCCGCCATCCGTATCGCCATAGCCGGTGTCGCCATAGGCATCATCGTGATGCTCGTCAGCATTGCCGTCGTGACGGGATTCAAGCGCGAAGTCAGCGCCAAAGTCATCGGCTTCGGCGGCGACGCACAAATCGTGAGTCTGACGCAATACGACAACCACGTCATGCTGCCCGTCGTTGCCGACGACAGCCTGAAGCGCGTCGTCCGCAACACACGCGGCGTGGCACACCTGCAAGAGTATGCCGCCACGGCGGGCATGCTCAAGACGGAAGAGAATTTCCGCGGCATTCAGATGAAAGGCGTGGGCGAGGACTACGACACGACCTTTCTGCACCGCCACTTGATAGCCGGACGTCTGCCGCGGTTCTCCGCCAAGACGTCAGCCAACGAATTGCTGCTTTCACGCCTTGTTGCCGACGAACTGCAACTGACGGTCGGCAGCAAAGTCTTTGCCTATTTCCTTACGCCCGGCGACGAAGACCGCACCTCCATGCGTGCCCGAAAACTCACGCTCACAGGCATCTTCGAAACGCACATGTCGGAATACGACCGCGGTCTCTGCTTCACCGACATTCGCACGATACGCCGTCTCAACAAATGGGAGACGGACGAATGTTCCGGCATTGAAATACAGGTGGCGGAAGGCTACGACGCCGAACTTGTGGCGGCATCGCTTGCCGCCAAACTGAACCATACGATTGACCGCATCGGGGCACATCGGGGCGCATTCAGCATCCGCCAGTTGGCTCCGCGGGTGTTTGCTTGGCTCGACGTGCTCGATGTCAACGTCATCATTATTCTGGTGCTGATGATGATTATCGGCGGTTTTACCGTCGTTTCGGGATTGCTCATCCTTATGTTGGAACGCATCCGCATGATAGGCGTGCTCAAGGCATTGGGCGCAACGAACACGAGCATCCGGCGTATTTTCAGACATTTTGCCGTGATGCTCGTCGTGCGTGGACTGCTGTTGGGAAACGCTGTCGGATTGGGGCTGTGCTGGGTGCAGCAGCGCTACTCCCTGCTGCAACTCGATGCGGAAACGTACTACATTGACGCAGTGCCCATCCGTTTCAACTGGCTGCTCATCCTTTTGGTCAATGCGGGAGTCGTGCTGATTTCCTCCTTTGTGATTTTCGGAGCGAGTTACTTAATGAGCATAGACAAACCGGCTCGCACCATCCGTTTTGAATAAGCGGCTATCGTTTCCGATAGCCTTTGACAGGGGCTTTGTAGGCGTCACCCAAAGCCTTTTCTGCGCGTTGCTCGAACGGCAGTTTGGCTTGCCCGACAGGCTTGATGACCACACGCGTGCCTACCGCTGCGTAGTGCTGTTTCAAATGCTTGATATCCGCATCGCGCAAACGGATGCAACCTTCGCTGTCGCGTCCGGGAATGGAAGCCTCGTTGTTGGTGCTGCCGTGAATGCCGATACCCGAATGTCCCGGCGTGACAAGGCGCATGAACCATGCACCATAGGCTTTCACGCTGCCACGGCCGTCCTTGAAATCGTGCGTCCAACGCGATGCATCTTGTATCATGCTAATGGTAAATGGCTTTTCCATCGTACTCTCTGGCGTTTTCATATCGCCTCTGCGTTGCTTGTTCTCTGCATTGAGGGCATAGCATACGGGATAGTGTGCAACGAGTATGGTGTCGCCTTTGACTGCCTCATAGACATACAGGCGGAATTCCTTCTTGGAAATGACGAAGAAGCAGTTCTTGCGGACAACTTGCTCACCTGTCTTGTAGACAGCGCATGAGTCGTCGTAGTCATAAACGTGGTATGTCTTCTTTCCTACGGTGATATATTTCATGTCGCGGTCTGTGGACACCTTCTGTGCCGATACTACACTTCCACTTGTACAAAGCAGACTGGTAAGAAGAAAAAGATTGCGGAATGTCATGAGTGAGGTAATAAAAAGGTAAAGTAAGATGTTCACGTATCAATTGTAAAAGAAGAAGTAACTGAAGCAGATGGCTGCTATGATTCCGGCGAGGTCTGCCAGCAGTCCGCAGGCTACGCTGTAGCGGTACTTCCGAATGCCGACACTACCGAAGTAGATAGCGAGAATGTAGAAGGTCGTGTCGGTACTGCCTTGCAGCACGCTCGCAAGGTGGCCGACGAAGGAGTCCGGTCCGTGCGACTGCATGGCCTCGAGCATCATGCCGCGTGCACCTGCGCCGTTGAGCGGTTTCAGCAGCGCAACAGGAAGTGCATCAGTAAAGTCGCTGTTCATGCCGCAAGCGTCGACAAGGTTTGCTACGCCGGTCTGAATCATCTCCAATGCTCCCGATGCACGGAATACGCCGATGGCTGCAAGAATGGCAACGCAGTAGGGAATGAGGCTCACTGCGACGTGAAATCCACCTTTTGCCCCTTCGATAAAAGAGTTGTAGACATTCAGCCGTTTCTTCCATCCGGAACAGATGAATATCAGTATGGCACCGAGAATAAGGCAGGCAGTGAGCAACCGGCAGAAACTTTGCACATCGGCATTGCTCATTCCGTAAATAGCCCAAAACAGAGTGCCGACGAGCGTGGCAATGATAGCAAACATCACGAGGAGGGCTCGGCGGAACAGGTTGATGCGTTGGTAGAGGCTGACAATAATGAGTCCGACGAGCGTAGAGCACATAGTCGTGAGCAGCAAGGGAATGAATACGTCGGTGGGGTCGGCTGCATTCATTTTCGCCCGATATGCCATGATGCTGACGGGGATGATGGTCAGTCCTGACGTGTTGAGCACGAGGAACATAATCATCGAATTGCTTGCCGTGTCCTTCTTCGGATTCAGTTCCTGCATTTCCTGCATGGCTTTCAGTCCCACAGGCGTGGCAGCATTGTCGAGCCCCAACATATTGGCGGAGATATTCATGAAGATGCTGCCGAGTGCGGGATGCCCTTTGGGAATCTCTGGAAATAGTTTCGTCAGCACAGGGCTGAGTCCCTTTGCCAATTTATTGACCAATCCGCTGTCTTCACCTATTTTCAGAATACCCATCCACAGCGTGAGCGTTCCTGTCAGCCCGAGCGTCATGTCGAATGCCATCGACGACATTTCAAACGTGGAGTCCATCATGGCAGGAAGGGCTTCGGTGTCGCCCATAAAGATGAGTCTTACTACGCCTATGGCGACGCCTATAACGAACAAACCTATCCAAATGTAATTGAGTGCCATGATGATGGGGATAAAACCAGTGTTGCAAAGATTTATGTCTGCAAATTTAACGATTTGTAAGGAAAAAATCTGTCATTTTGAAAATTATTTCGTAAATTCGCCACGAGAATGCCGCAGACGTGTCGGCAATCAAGCAGAAAAATACAAACACAATGACAAAAATTCAGGAACTCGACAAGATTGATATTCAAATCTTGCGATTGTTGCAGGAAAACTGCAAATACACGACGAAAGAACTTGCAGCCCTCATTAACTTATCAACCACACCAACGTTTGAACGGCAGAAACGATTGGAACGCATGGGATTTATCAAGAACTATGTGGCAGTCCTTGATGCCAACAGAATTGAACGTGGCTTTATGGTCTATTGCACCATTACCATGCAGCAAATCAACAAGCAAATCGCCGAAGAGTTCGCACGCGCAGTGCAGACATGGGACGAAGTTACCGAATGTTACAACGTCAGTGGCGATGGCGACTACATGCTCAAAGTCTGCGTTTCCTCCATGCTCGGCTATCAACAATTCATACTGAACAACATCGGAACCTTCAGCCACATCGCCCATATTCAGTCCATCTTCGTCATGGATACCCTCAAGATGTCCTATGGATTCCCAATTTAAGCCTGAAATTCTTTTGCCGCTCATTTTATTTTCCGTAACTTTGCAGTGCTGAAAAGCAAATAACAATTATCGGTAAACTAAAATGTAAAATTACAGTTATGGCAACAAAGAAATGGGTATGCCCCGTATGCGGTTACGTACACGAGGGTGAGACAGCACCCGAACGCTGTCCGCAATGCAATGTTCC
>JAFLUS010000121.1 GCA_022508685.1 Prevotellaceae bacterium
GGTTGCTTCCGCCGCTGCCGTTTTTGGCATCTCTTTCGCTGCTTCAACAATGATGGATGGCGTTGGGCGGAGGGTATATCGTCCATATAGGAGCGCTTTTTTAGTATTTTTCTGCGTCCTTTCGCAGAAAATCAATATCTTTGCAAGGTAATCCATTCATTTTAATATAGTATTGGTCGATATGAAAAAAATTCTCTTTATGGTGGCAGCCGTGGTGTTGGCAATGAGCGCACAGGCTGCCGACGTGGTGAAAGTGACGCTTCAGAACGCGCTCCCGACGGTGCGCGAGGGCGAAATGGTGGAATTGTCGCTTGCCCAAGTGCAGAAACGGCTCGACGGAGCAACGGACGTGGTGGTGACCGATGCCGACGGACGCGAGGTGCCGAGCCAAGTGACGTGGGACGGAAAACTGATTTTCCAAGCCTACGTCGGTGCCAAGGCGAAGTCGGTGTATATGGTGAAGGCCGGCAAGCCGCAGCAGTATGAACCGCGCGTGTTCGGACGTCAGTTTCCGGAGCGCGTGGACGACATGGCGTGGGAGAACGACCGCGTCGCCTTCCGTTGCTATGGGCCTGCGTTGCAGCGCAGTGGCGAACGGGCTTGGGGCTACGACATCTGGAACAAGCGCACGGATGCCCTCGTGGTGGAGGCTCGCTATGCGGGCGAACTCGACCCCGAGGTGGCGAGCGTGTGCCGCAAGTTGCGCAAGATGAATCAGGGCGACCTTGCCGACGACCTCTACAATGCTGTCAGTTACCACGTCGACCACGGCAACGGCATGGACTGCTACAAGGTGGGGCCCACGCTCGGTGCGGGCACGGCGGCGTTGCTTGCCAATGGTGCGCAGGACATCGTGTATCCGAAGTGCTACAAGGAGTTTGAGGTTCTCGACCGCGGCCCGCTGCGTTTCACCGTCAAACTCGTCTACGACCAAGCCACGGCTGACGGACAGACTTACGTCGAAACGCGTGTGCTGAGCCTCGACGCCGGCAGCCAACTCAACCGCGTGGCTGTCTCCTACGACGGGCTGACTGCCGCCATGCCGCTCGCCGTCGGCATCGTCGTGCACAATGAAAATCCCACTGCCTTCGTGTTCAACGAGCAGACGGGATACATGGGATATGAAGACCTCGGCGACCCCGCGCAGTATCAGCCGAAGTACCGCGAAAAGCAGAACAAGGATTTCGGCAAAATCTACGTCGGTGCCGTCTACACGCAGAAACCGGCTCTCGAATATCGTGCCGGCGAGGGGCTGCCCGGAGCCTGTGGCCACATTCTCGGCATCACCGACTATGCGCCTGCTTCGGAGTTCGTCTACTACTTCGGCAGCGGTTGGAGCCGCAATCCGCAGACTTCGTTCCAGAGCCTGTCCGACTGGGAAGCCTATCTTTCACAATTTGCCCAACAACTGAAGTCGCCGTTGAAAGTGACGCTCCGATGAACCGGCGGGAGACCCTCTGCACCATGGCGCTGACGCGTCTGCCTCGGCTCAGTGCCGTGAATGCACGGATGCTGATTGAGGCGTGCGGAAGCGCAGCCGCCGTCGTGGAGCACCACGACCATCTGACCGACGTGCTGCCCTCTGCCGGTGAGCGGCTGGTGGGCACGTTGGCGCACATGGGTGAAGCCATGGGTAGGGCAGAGGCCGAACTCGACTATGCCGAGCACAACGGCATCCGCTGCCTCTGCATCGGCGACGCCGACTATCCCGACCTCCTGCGCCAGTGTCCCGATGCACCGCCGGTGCTCTACTATCTCGGCAATGCCGACCTCAACCGCCTTCACGTCATCAGCGTGGTCGGCACGCGTCGGTGCACGGAATATGGGAAAGACCTCTGCCGGCATTTCATTGCCGACCTTGCCGGCATCTGTCCCGACACCCTCGTGGTCAGCGGACTGGCTTACGGCGTCGACATCCATGCCCATCGTGCCGCCCTCGACTGCGGACTCCCCACCGTGGGCGTGCTGGCGCACGGGCTCGACACCATCTATCCGTCGGCACATCGGCAGACAGCCGCACGGATGGCGGAGCAAGGCGGACTGCTCACGGAGTACATGAGCCATGCCGCCGTCGACAAAGGCAGTTTCGTGCGTCGCAACCGCATCGTCGCCGGATTGGCTGTCGCCACCATCGTGGTGGAGAGTGCCGACAAGGGCGGTGCACTCATCACTGCCGAACTGGCAGGCGAGTACAACCGCGAAGTGTGCGCCTTTCCCGGCCGCGTCTTCGACAAATACAGCGAAGGCTGCAACCGGCTCATTGCCCGTCAGCAGGCACGGCTCATCACCTCCGTAGACGATTTTCTCGCCGCTGTGGGGTGGCACAATCCCCGCACTGCGCCGTCGGCAGCCGATGCCCGCCAGCAGGAATTGTTTCCGGTGCTCACCGACGACGAACGGACGTTGCTCGCTGCGCTCGAAGACGTCGACAGCAAGGCCGTCAATCAGATTGTCATCGACACCAATCTCCCTTTCCAACGTGTCAGCGCCCTGCTGTTCGAACTCGAAATGAAGGGACTCGTCGCCGTCATGGGCGGTGCACGTTACCGCAAGGTGCGGACGTTCGGCTGACGTTCCGCCATTTTTTTCCGACAAATCCAAATCGTTTAATTTTCCAATATGAACACTCCGCATCATCCCTCCGAACAACGCCCCCTCATCGGCATCACGGGCAATTACAACGCTCCCAACTGCCTGCTCGCCGAAGCCTATTATAAGTCTGTGTTGCGTGCTGGCGGCACGCCCGTCATCCTGCCGCCGTTCCGCATGAAAGGCAATGCCGACACGGCTGCGTTGCACACCTGTCTCGACCGCATCGACGCCATCATCTTCAGCGGTGGAGCCGACCTCAATCCGCTCCTCACGGGCGAGGAACCCATTCCCCAACTGCACGGCATCAACACGGAGCGTGATGAACAGGAACTCCAACTCCTGCGCCTTGCCTACGACCGACAGATGCCCATTCTGGGGCTGTGCCGCGGCATTCAGGTGCTGGCGGCAGCCCTCGGCGGCGAAGTCTGGCAAGACATTTATGCCCAAGCCAACGCCACCGTGAAGCACTCGCAGGATGCTTCGCGCGACACCTTGAGCCACATGGTCGACATTGCCGAAGACTCGCTCCTCTACGGCATTTACCAAACACCGACGCTTGCCGTCAATTCGTTCCACCACCAAGCCGTTCACACTCCGCCACGCGGATTTCGCGTCTGCGCCACGAGTCGCGACGGCATCGTCGAAGCCATTGAGAGTACGGAGCACAAGTCCGTGCTCGGCGTGCAGTGGCATCCCGAATGTCTGGAAAAGACGACCGACGCCGACGTGTTCGACTGGATTGTCGGCGAAGCCCGCTCTTTCCGGCAAGCCAGAGACCTTCATCGCCGTCTCATCTCGCTCGACAGCCACTGCGACACCCCGACGCGCATCATCCGCAATCTGCACGAAGACTTTTTCGACATCTCGATGACGGAGTTCGAACAGCGGTTGCACGGCAACGACTTCGACGGCGCTTTCGCCCTGCGCGACCCCCGTCTGCAGGTCGACCTTCCCAAAATGGCAGAAGGCAGTCTCGACGCCAGTTTCATGGTTGCCTATCTGCGTCAGGGCGAACGCGATGCAGCATCCCTCTGCGACGCCACACGCCGTGCAGACTACATTCTCTCGCTCGTTGAGCAAATGGCAGCCGCCAACGCGGAAACGATGGGCATCGCCCGCACCCCGTCCGACATTCGCCGTCTGAAGTTCGAAGGTCGCCGCGCCATCGTCTTGGGCATTGAGAACGGATATGCCATCGGCAAAGACTTGGCAAACGTGGAGCGGTTCCGCCAACGTGGCGTGGCGTATATGACGCTCTGCCACAACGGCAACAACGACATCTGCGACTCGTGCAAGAGCGACAGCGGGCCCGAACACGGCGGTCTCAGTGCGTTTGGCGAAGAAGTCGTGAAGGAGATGAACCGCGTGGGCATGATGATTGACCTGAGCCATGCTGCCGACAGCACCTTCTACGACACGCTCCGCCTCAGCACCCGCCCCGTCGTCTGCTCCCACTCGTCAGCCCGCAGTCTGTGCAACCATCCGCGCAACCTCACCGACGACATGATGAAGGCACTGGCGCAAGCCGGCGGCGTGGCACAGGTGACGATTTACACGCACTTCCTCCGCGAGGACGGACAGGCAACCGTGGACGACATCGTGGCACACCTCAACCACATGGTCGGCATCATGGGCGTGGAGCACGTGGGCATCGGCACCGATTTCGACGGAGGCGGCGGCGTGCCGGGCTGCAATTCGGCGAATGAATTGCTGAACTTCACGCGCCGTCTGCTTGCGCAACGCTACAGCGAAGCCGACCTCCGCCTCATTTGGGGCGAAAACTTCCTGCGCGTGATGCAAGAGTGAAATTTTTCGCTACTAAATCTTAAATGCGGCGCCGTTTCTGTTAAATAAGAATAAATATGAACCTCTCTGCCGCCGTTTTCGCCGTGTGTGCCGACAAAAAGTCGTAATTTTGTACCGACAAATTTCAATTTTGTATGTACAAACCCCGATTTCTTTTCCTGCTGACGTCGACCATATGGCTGCTGACGTCGTGCTCCGGATGCGGTGGCAGTGAAGCCGGCAACGAACCGCAGCCCTACGTGAGCAACGCACCGACATTCAACGTCGACAGCGCCTATCAATACATTGCCGACCAGTGCGCCTACGGGCCCCGCACGATGAACAGCGCAGCCCACGACTCGTGTGCAGCCTATCTGCAACGGCAGTTCGAACGCTTCGGCGCAGCGGTCACCATTCAGGACGCCACGCTTCACCTCTACGACGGCACCGCCGTACAGGCACGCAACATCATTGCCTCCTACAACCCTGCCGCACCCCAGCGCGTGCTGCTCTGCGCCCACTGGGATTCCCGTCCGTGGGCAGACAACGATGCCGCCGAGTCGCAATGGCATACGCCGATTGACGGAGCCAACGACGGCGGAAGCGGCGTAGCCGTATTGCTGGAAACAGCACGGCAGTTGCAGCAGTCGCAACCCGCAGTCGGCATCGACCTCATCTGCTTCGACGCCGAAGACTGCGGCGTGCCGCAATGGGCAGACGCCGAAAGCCGCGACAACACGTGGTGCCTCGGTTCACAATACTGGGCAAGCCACCCCCACGTACCGGGCTACCACGCCCGCTTCGGCATCCTGCTCGACATGGTGGGCGGAGCCAACTGCGAATTTCGCAAGGAATACTTCTCCCTGCGCAACGCCCCGTCCGTCGTCGACAAAGTGTGGGCAAGGGCACAGGCAGCAGGGTTCGGCACCTACTTCAGCAACGAACCCGGTGGCGGCATCACCGACGACCACCTCCAAGTGCAGTCCGTCGGCATCCCCTGCATCGACATCATCGGCAACGACAAGACACAAGGCGGCTTCTGCGCCACATGGCACACGATGGCAGACCGTCTGCAGAACATCGACCGCAACACGCTCCACGCCGTAGGACAAACCGTGCTGGAAGTCATCTACAATGAACAATAGCCTCCGCAAAACGGCTTCAGCCGCAACGACGACGCCACGGCACCGCGTGCCGGCGCATCGCACCGCAGGCATGCTCGTCAGCATGCTCCTGCTCCTGTCGTGGGGCACAGCCACCCTCTCGGCACAGACCATCGTTGCCAACGACGCCGACGCAGAGCACTTCACCGGCCGCCCCATCTTCTCGCACGGCATCAACTACGCCGGCACCGTGATGTACGACGGCGAAGAAATCCCATGGTTCATCTTCAACGACTACTACTGCTTTGGAAAACTCGTGTTCAAGAACGAACGCGAAATGAAACGCTACTACCGCATCGCCAACAACATCAAGAAAGTCTATCCCCTCGCCGTCGAAATCCAGCACGAAGTGCAGACGCACATCAACCACATGGATTCCCTCCCCGACAAGGAAGCCAAAGACCGCTACATGAGCGACATGGAGAAATACCTGAAAAAGAAATACACACCCCGCATGAAGGAACTCACCTTCACGCAAGGCAAACTCCTCATCAAACTCATCGACCGCCAGTGCAACCAAACCTCCTACGCACTCATCAAGACCTACATGGGTAAGTTCAAGGCCGGCGTCTACAACGCCTTCGCCACCCTCTTCGGCGCCAGCCTCAAGAAGGAATACGACCCCGAAGTCGACGACCGCCTGACGGAACGCTGCATCCTCCTGATTGAAAGCGGACAAATGTAGGCAGAAACTGCGTTTGTCATCA
>JAFLUS010000122.1 GCA_022508685.1 Prevotellaceae bacterium
CGGGAAAGACGATGGCAGGCATCCGCTGTCTGTAGAGTTCGGATTGGAAATGGCAACCCAATTCGGTGGAACGACCTACGAGCGGGCTGCTGATGGCACGATGCAGGTGACACATAATTCTACCAACTTCAAGGCTTTCTGGAATGCTCTCATTCCCGGTGGAGCCGATGCGTATGAGAGTGAATTCGAATATAGCAACTACCTTGGCAATAGTTTGGGAAGTTATCTCCTGCGTATCAACTTCGACAAGCCAACTTGGCGTTTCAGCCTCTATGCCGACCATTTTTTTGAAGACCATTCGGCAATGCTGATGGTTGATTACAATGGATATGGCACCGGCAATCAATGGAACCGACGCGACACGTGGACATTTTTACTTTACGACTTCAAGGATATGCTGTTGGGAGGCGAATTATTGCTCAAACGGGGAACATGGGTACGAAATATCGTTGCCGAGTATATCTACAGCAAGTATCAAAGCGGTCCAGTCTACCACGACCACAATCCGGGTGCCTCCGACCATATTGCCGGCATGGACAATTACTACAACCACAATCTCTATGCAGGTTGGCAGCACTGGGGACAAGTCATCGGCAATCCGCTGTATCAGTCACCCATCTACAATACTGACGGAAAAATTGTCATCAGCAACAATCGCTTCATGGCATTCCATATCGGTCTCGGCGGACAACCCACGCCGGAACTCTCCTACCGCCTGCTCGCCACGTGGCGCGACGGGCTCGGCACTTATATCAAACCCTATACGCGCCGAAGGGAGCAAGTCAACATCATGGCTGAAGCCAATTATGCATTCCGTCAGAAATCGCTCAAGGGATGGAGTGTCGGATTGGGGATTGGCTATGACAACGGCGACATCGTTGGCAACAACTTCGGCGGCATGCTTAAGATAAAGAAAACGGGGCTGCTCCGCACCCAATAAATCTAATCACGACATCACACATGAAACGTCCTTTCCATATTTTCTTTTTATTGATTTGCTGCTTCGTCGCACTTCATGCCTGCAAGTTGGAAACGTCCGACAATGGCAAACTTGACGGATATTGGAAATTGTGTCTTGTTGATACGATTGCTACGGGTGGACGGCTCGACCTCACGGAAAGCAGCCTGTTCTGGAGCGTGCAACTGAATATGCTGACCATGAGAGACAACCAACAGATATCGAAGGGCGAATATACCTTCCGATTTGACCACAACGGCAACACCCTGCGCGTGTATGAACCGCGAAAATATGAAAAAGTCAATGGCGACACCTTGCTGACCAATCCTTCACAAATTCGCAAATTTGGCATCAATGACCTTGATGTCACGTTCACCATCGACCACCTTTCCAATCGTCGCATGCATCTCTCCGACGAGCATCACCATCTCTATTTCACAAAATTCTGAACGACGCACTCTACGGCTTCGCAGACCGCACTCCACAGACTCGTACATCGCACTATGCGGCTTCGTGCATCGCACTCCACAAACGCGTGCATCGCACTCTGCGGCGTCGTCCTCTTCGGAGGAACATGCCGTCGTCTGGAGCGCAGGACTCACTTTGCTTCATGCAGACGGGCAATCCGCGATACGACGAACAGTATCAAGGCATATAATGCAATGTCGATGAGGATAATCCACATGAAACGAACGTTCCACATGTTAAGAAAATGGTTGAGCGCAATGAAGCCGACGACCATGGCAAGTATCGCCACGAGGGTTGCGTGCATGTTCAATCCGGCACGCATGAAGATGTGATGAATATGCCGTTTGTCAGCCGAAAACATCGGTCTGTGTTCACGCCATCTGCTCAATGCTACCCGAATGAGGTCAAGTACCGGCACAATGAACATGGTATATGACACCAACAAGGCATCATCTCGATATTCAAACACCAAATCGTTAATCATCTGATACTTGATGGCCAGGTATGCCAGTACGTAACCTAAAATCAAACTGCCGGCATCTCCCATAAAGATTTTGTACCTCCCTACCCTTCCGAATACATTAAAGCAGAAAAATACAACGAGTGCAGCCAGCAATCCGGCACAGACTACAAACATGAGCAACGACTGCAGGTGGTAGAACAAATACATGAAACGTCCGAGCAGAATGATGGATATGCCCGACGCCAATCCGTCGATACCATCAATAAGGTTGATGGCATTCACAATCAGCATGATAATCAATATGGTGATGCCGTAACTCACTATAGCCGATAATTCGTACACGCCAAACAATCCATACAGATTATTGATTGAAAGATTGCAAAACGGCAGCAGCGACGATGCGACCAACAAAATGATGAATTTCTGATTGGCCTTGATGTCGCATAAATCATCGAATATCCCTAATACGTAAATCATCATCGCTCCGATAGTCATTACTATCGTACTGAGTTGGAAGTCATAGCAATCAGCAAAGAAACGGCAAGCCACACTCATCGCTACCACCACGGCCACACCCATTGCTGGAAAAAAGACCAGACCTCCTAAACGTGGGATGGCTTGATTGTGCACTTTCCGTTCATTCGGCAAATCGTAAATCTTCCATCGTCTGCACAAATTCACAATGAGCGGCAGACCGATACTGGCGACACAGGTGCTGGTGACAAATGCTATGGATGCAATGAGTATATAGTAAGAAAGCGTAGTCATGGGCATTTCACATTGATTACAATACAATAACGTATCGGGGCAAATATTTAGTATATTTACCCCTGTAAAGAATACTGCAAAATGGCAATTACAACTTTTCCCTATAAGTCAATTTTTCATATCCTGCTAATTTTTCATTCCACGAATAAGCGTGCACGACCATATCATGCCCTGCCACAGCCATGGCTTTACGATGAGCAGCATCCGTCATCAGGCGGACGCAAGTCTGTGCAAACTGCCCGGCATCAGCACAGACGTGTGCATTGACGCCATCTTGCACTTCCGGGATTGCCTGTGCAATGGTGGGCGTCATCACGACGGGAAGTCCATATCCCATGGCAACGAGCACTTTATTCTGGATGCCGGCTGCCACGCGAACCGGAGCAACCGCCAAACAAGCATCACTGACAGCAGCATGGAGGTCGTCCACAAACCCCGTAACAATGATGTTATCGGATGCTAATGCCTGCACCTTTGCTGATGGTTGAGCACCTACGATATAGAATTTCGCAGCAGGTATCTTTTGCAAAATCAACGGAAAGATGTCTTGAACAAAATGAAAGACCGCATCTTGATTTTGCAACGTGCGCATGTTTCCTATAAAACAGATTTTCAACGGATTGTAAGAAGCGGGAAGGACGGATGCACATTCCACGCCATTGGTATGGAACGCAAGAGGAGCATGATGATTGCCAACCCTTTGCAGGTAGTCAATATCCGACTGCGACACGAGTACGACTTTGGAGAAACGCCGAATAACTTGCTGTTCGTACCGCTGAATGCGCTTCTGCTCTAATCGATATACAAACTTCATCAACAGATTGCCTTTCGATTGGCTTGCCAAAGTGTATGTCTTCGACAGCGCGTCGGTCATTTCCACAATAGATTGCTGTTCGACGCCTAATCGAGAAAGATAGGGCGTCATTCGCAACAGATGGGAAATGTAGAGATCAGGGCGTTGCGTTTCATGTATCCGACGCAGTTGACGCATATAGGAAGCGGAGTGGTAGTAGCCACATTGAATGGTCTTCCCCAACAGCAGATAGCGCAAGGCATTAAGATATGAACGCCATTTCTGCAACGGAACCGTTACAATCTCATCGTACAATATCTCTGCGGGTGGCGCAACCTGCGTAGTTTCGGTCAGCGAAAGTAGCAGCAGACGATGCCCTTGCGATTTAAGATAACGAGCGATATTGTTAATGCGCAACACATCGCCTCCATTTTCAGGAAAGGGATAGCGTGGGGTTAATATACATATCGTCATAAAAGATGCAGAATATGAAATAAAACATGTGGCAATGCACTCTCATCCTTCAAACAATTGTCGGAATACTTCCACAGACTTTTCTTCAGAATATTGTTCGAGATACAAGGTGCGGGCATATTGGTTGAAACGCGGAATGGGATGAGCCGCATAATGCTTCAAGGCATCAATATATTCCTGTGCCGTGTTGCACCGACCGCCAATCTGCGCATCATCTATGTCGTAACCTTCGAACGTTTCATCTGTTCCGAGAATATTCTTTCCGTACATCAGACATTCGCAGGTCTTTACTTTCATGCCGCTTCCGGAGAAGATGGGCAACACCATGAAATCGGCTTCGGCAAAATAGGGTGCTAAATCGGGGACGTCGCTGACGACATCAACGTTTTGCAGGCATTTATGTGCTGCTTGCAACTTTGCCATACCACGTCCAACGACTTTGAAATCAATATCTACGTGTGGCAGAACATGCTGCACAAACCACAGCACACCCTCGTTGTTTGCCGCGAAACTGCTGCCCATGAACAAACAGAGTGGCTTACGATTGGTCATCACCGCTTCATCAGCACCCGTGAATTTGTCTTTCAAGGCAATGTTGGCAATCGCATCGGGCGTTCGTCCATATTCCTTGGCTATCATCTGGGCGTCACGCTGATTGAGCACCACGATGCGGTCGGCATACTGACAGGCATAGCGGTCGTTGAGCGCAGCACAGCGAATGAGGATTTGGCGGAAAGGCATCCGTTTCGGCAGACGATGTTCGTAGTAGACACTTTCGACGTTGTGGAAATGTACGATAACCTTACCCTTATACCCTATCTCCTTGAGATGCTTCGCAATGATACCGAACAGGCTGGTGTTGATGAAAATGCAATCGTACTCATGTGCCCGGTCGGCAATGGAGCGCAGCATCTTCGGCGTAAAACCATTGTAGTAGCCACGTGGCATGTGGATGAGCGTTTGCAAATAGTTGCCGAGCGAACGACGTTTGCCTTCATCGTGTACATAGAAGACGTCGACGTTGTCTTCGCCATACATTTGCTGCGCCATCGTCACATTGCGCTGGTTTGCCATGCCGCCGCCATCCAAGATGCCGGCATAGCGCTTGAAGGATATGAACAGAACTTTCATCGGCGTCATCCATTATTGTAACACATTGTGCAGCGCATCGAGATAGCCGTGCCCATCGTGCAAATCGGGTTCTACATAATTGCCTTCCCCCCATTCATTCCACGATTTCAGGAACAGCACTTGGTGTTGCGGCGCCTTATTTTCCAAAAGTTTGAGGGCTTGGCGAATGTGAGTTTCAAAGGCTTGCGGGGTAGAATGTACATATACGCCATCGACCATACCGATACGGGGAGAGCGGTCCCATCCGGGCAAGATGGTGGGATAGACATTCTCCCACGCATCTTCTGGAGCGAAATAGTTGCCCACGGTCTTGGCATAATCATATTTCACACTTCCCGTCTGTACGCCGAGCACTTTACGCAAGATGACTTTCAGCATATTCTTGTACTTGCCCTCATAGAGCATCTCACCTCGACGCATGCCCAACGAATTGACGGCATCAAAGCCAAGAGAAAGCACATAATTGAACAAATCTGCACTACTCTCCAGATTGGGAAGACAACGCGTGCGTTCTCCGTTGGCATCCATCTTGAAGGTCAGTGTGGAAGGTGTCATTCCTATAAAGAAGATACCGGGCAATCCGTGCTGCACAGCCAAATCACGCCATGTAGAAATAAATTCATCGATATGCGGAAAAGCATATGGGTCATAAATCGTAAACACCGGTTTTCCATCGATGGTGACATAGCGTTTGTCTTGGAATGCCGGCAACACGGAGAGGAAGTGCTGTACATTGTCCTCGTAACCTAAATATCGCTGTTCCATCAACACTTGCGGTTGCGACAATGCACCTTTGCGTTCCCATGTCTTGTTCGACCATGTGTGGTTAGCCCAACACAGGCAGAATGGAAAATCGGGCTTTCCACTGGCAAGCACTTCATTGAATGGCCGTTCCAACAGTTGCTTGCCTTCGCCAAACCAATAATGATAATAGCAAAAAGCCTCTATACCTGCCTGACGTGCCAATTCCGCTTGCTGTTCGCGAACTTCGGGCATACGCAAATCATAGAAACCCAAATCAGCAGGTATGCGAGGTTGCCTATGCCCTTTGAACAAAGGTTTTGCTTTCGCCACGTTGGTCCATTCCGTAAATCCCTTTCCCCACCATCGGTCATTTTCCGGAATGGGGTGGAATTGGGGCAAATATAATGCAAAAACTCTTGCTTTCATAT
>JAFLUS010000123.1 GCA_022508685.1 Prevotellaceae bacterium
GCGCAGGAGTATGGAGATTGGGAGCAGTTTCGCGTGGGCGGTTACGGCGAGATGTTGGCAACGTGGAAGGATTACGGATTGAATCGTTGGGCGTTGCCTTATGGCAATACGCGGTTGCATCGCAGTACGGTGGCTGTGCCGAGGATGACGTTGGCGGGCGATTACAAGTTGAGTGACAAGTGGGTGCTGGGCATTGAGGTAGAGTTTGAAGCGGGTGGAACCGGTGTGGCGTATGAGATAGAGAGCGGTAGCAGCAGCGAGAATGGGGAGTATGAAACGGAGATTGAAAAAGGTGGTGAAGTGGCGCTCGAGCAGTTCCATGTTACGCGACTGATTTGTAAAGAATTGAACGTGAGGGTAGGGCACATGGTGGTGCCGGTTGGACTGACGAATGCGCACCACGAACCGATACATTTCTTTGGTACGTCGCGTCCGGAAGGCGAAGCGACGCTGTTGCCCTCGACGTGGCATGAAACGGGCGTGGAGGTGTTTGGCGAGGTGGGCAAGGGTCACTGCCGCTTCGACTACGAAGCAATGGTGGTGGCGGGTGCCAACGCCAATGGGTTTGACCGCTACAATTGGGTGACGAATGGTAAGCAGGGTTTCTTTGAGGAAGATAATTTTACGTGTCCGGCGTGGGGGCTGCGACTGAATTACAGGGGCGTGAAAGGATTGCGCGTCGGTGGTTCGTTCTATTATTGCAGCGATGTGGGCAAGAATGCCGACCAGTTGGTGACGTACAAGGGCATCGGACGAATTCCGCTGCGGATTGTGTCGTTGGATGCACAATATGCGAACCGCTATGTCACGGCGCGTGCGAACTGGTTGCAGGGATGGCTCGCCCACGCGACGGAGTTGTCGCGTGCCAACAAGCGACTGCTAGCGGGGTCGTTCTACGGCCGCACGGAGGTGGTAGCGAAGCGTGTGCTGACTTACAGCGTGGAGGCAGGACTGAATGTGCGTGCCCTATTCCCGTCGTGTGCCAAGATGCCCGACGTGGTGCCGTTCGTTCACTATACTTATTATAATCCGCAGGAGGAAGGCGACGGAGATGTCGTGATGGACGAGCGTTGCAGGGTTAGCATGTGGCGGATGGGTGTGAACTGGAAACCATTGCCTAATCTCGTGGTGAAGGCGGATTACAGCACGCGGCAGATTGGAACGAACAAACCATTTGACACAGGACCTTACAACAGCGAGAATGAGTTTGCCGTCGGAGTGGCTTATGTGGGTTGGTTTTTTAAGAAATGAACGTAAATGATGATATTTAACAGATTAAAACAAACAACAATGATGAAAAAACATCTGATGACATGTGCCATCCTTGCCGCAGGCATGGTGGCAAGTCTCTGCGCTTGCAGCGACGAAGACAAGAATGTGACAACAGGCGGTGGGGCAGACCCGCTGTCGGTGGACTACAACAGCGCGAATGCCCGGCAATGGGGCAACTACATGGTGGCAGTGGCGACGTTGTTGCGCATGGATGCCGCGAACCTGTATGATGCTTGGACAGGGGACACGTACAAAGGCGGACTGAATTATGCTGAACGCTTCATTCGCCACGACGGCAATCCGTATGGCGGTGCCGGCGATTGCGTGTTGGAGATTTTGGGCGGTTGCATCGACATTGCCAACGAGGTGGGAACGCAGAAAATCGGTCAGCCTTACCAACTTTACCAATCGGGTAAGACGACGGAGGCGCTGTATGCCGTAGAGTCGTGGTTCAGTTGGCACTCCATTGCCGACTATGCCAACAACATCCGTTCCATTCGCAATGCCTGCTATGGGTCGTTGGACGGCACCATCCATCGTGCTTCACTTTCGGCACTGCTCGCTGCGAAGAATGCGGACTGCGATGCGGAATTGCGTCGGCGCATACAAGCAGCCATTGCAGCCATAGAGTCGATACCCGACCCCTTCCGCAGCCACATCGTGTGTCGGCAATCGGAAGATGCCATGGATGCGTGTGTGGCATTGGCGGATTATATGGAGCAGACGGTAAAGCCGTATTTCGAAGCCCACATCACGGATGAGGCGGAACTGAATTCCGCTATCGTGCAGTATGTCAATGGCGTTGTCGTACCGACTTACACGGAATTGAAGGAGCGGAATGAACGGCTGTACCAAGCCGTGAGGGCATTTCAGAGTGCTCCGTCGGACGCAGCATTCGAAGCCTGTGCCGAAGCGTGGTTCAATGCCCGCACGCCATGGGAGACAAGTGAAGCGTTCCTCTTCGGGCCTGTGGCAGACGAAGGACTCGACCCCAATATGGACTCGTGGCCGCTCGACGCAGCCGGCATCACTGCCATACTGAAATCAGGAAAGTTTCAAGACCTCGAATGGTCGGGCGACTACGTTGCCGAACCCGACGAAGAGAGTGATGATGCCGCATCGCTGTCGCCCGAAGAGTTGGCAAAGGCACAGAAGATTGCCAATGCACAGAATTTGCGTGGTTACCATACGCTCGAATTTTTGATATTCAAGTCGGGTAAGGCTCGCAAGGTAAACTGATAGCAGTTGTATATATATGGAAAGACCATTGATGTATATTGCCGGGGTGTTGGTGTTGGCATTGTTCGCCTGTAAGGATGAACAAGGACTCGACGTAACCGACATCGACATCCCCGATGGATATGCGCTTTCTGCCGGCACTGCGACGAATTTTATGAATTCGTCGCAGGCCTTCGACAACGAAGCCGACTGGGTGACGGGACAGAACCTCGTCCGCTTTAACCGAGGTGACCGCCTGTACGACGATGTGCGCACCAGCGGTAATGGCTACGGCGGGGGATTGGGACCGGTGTATGCAGGATATTCGTGCGGCAGTTGCCACCGCAATGCCGGACGCACCACACCCGGATTGTGGAGCAGTGAGGGAAGTGGCGAATATGGGTTCTCCTCAATGCTGATTTACATCACGCGCAAGAATGGTGCCTTCTTTCAGGATTATGGGCGTGTGCTCCACGACCAAGCCATCGTCGGGGTGCAGCCCGAGGGAAAAGCACGTGTGAAGATGCACTATCAGCAATTCCGGTTTCCCGACGGCGAACCCTATGAATTGTGTTATCCCACGTGGACGATTACCGACTGGTATGACTACAGCGTCGCCCTCGAAGACCTTTTCTGCACGGTGCGCATTCCGTTACGACATGTAGGTATGGGGCAGATGATGGCGCTCGACCGTAACGAAATCGAGCAGTTGGCAGCAAGGAGCAACTACCCGGAATACGGCATTAGCGGCCGTGCCAACTACATCACGGAACGAGGTATTCTGCAACTTGGATTGTCGGGCAATAAGGCGCAACATGCCGACCTCACGGTGGAACTCGGTTTCTCCAGCGACATGGGTGTGACGAACAGCCGTTATCCCGAAGAAATATGCGAAGGACAGCGGCAAGTGCAGCAGGGCTCGATGATGGGACTGACGTACGACCAACTCGACATCAGTACGGAGGACATGGAGGACGTTGACCTCTACCTGCACTGCCTGAGCGTGCCCGCACGGCGAAATGTGAACGACCCGAAGGTGAAACGTGGTGAACAGATGTTCTATCAAGCCAAATGCCACCTGTGCCACGTGACGACGCTGCATACGCGTCCACGTGGGGCGACGTTGCTGAACGGCACGGAAATTCCGTGGTTGGGCGGACAGACCATTCATCCCTATTCCGACTACTTGCTGCACGACATGGGCAGCGAAATCATGGGTGTCGGCTTGAACGACAACTATGTAAGTGGACTGGCACGTGGAAATGAATGGCGCACCACGCCGCTCTGGGGCATCGGGTTGCAGCAGAAAGTGAATGGGCACACCTATTTTCTGCACGACGGACGTGCACGCAATTTCGTCGAAGCCATCATGTGGCATGGCGGCGAAGGAGAAGCCTCGAAAAATTTATTCAAAAAAATGCCGAAAGCCGACCGCGATGCCTTGGTGCAATTCCTGTGGTCGCTGTGAAGTCGGTGTACATCATGTAATCATCACATATGAAAAAGCATGTTTTATTTGCCGTGTCGCTGCTGTTGCCCATGGCGCTGTCAGCACAACAAGAGGAAGAAGATACCGAGAACGGCATCGTGTCGGTCGGCGGTAAGCAAGGTTTCACCCTATCAAGTGAAAAGGGCGATTTCGTATTCAAGCCGTATGCCCTGATTCAGACGACGGCGAACTTCAACTATTACGACGACGAAGGGTTGGATAAGGCGTACAACCAAGACAACGTCGCCAATTCGGGATTTGCCATTCCCTATGCCGTGTTGGGGTTCACAGGTAAGGCATTCGAAAAAGTATCGTTCAATTTGACGCTCAATGCAGCAGCCAGTGGTGGAAACTTGCTGCAACAGGCGTGGTTCGACGTCAAACTCAAAGAGCAATTTGCCGTGAAGGTGGGAAAATTCAAGACGCCATTCACCCATGCCTATCTTACCACGTTGGGCGAAACTCTGATGCCGACCGTACCCACGTCGCTCACCGCCACCACCATCATGCCTTACACACTCAATGCCGTTACGCCGACCATCGGAACGGGCTTCGACATCGGCATTGAAGTGCATGGATTGTTGGCGCGGAAATTCGGCTACGAAGTCGGATTGTTCAATGGAACGGGGTCTGCCGTCAACACTGCAACCAAGACGTTGAGCGACGATTGGCACATCCCTTCGCTGCTCTATGCTGCCCGCCTGACGTGGATGCCCAAAGGCGTGATGCCCTCCATGCAAGGCAATCCCAATCGTTTGCACGAGGACAAGATGCTGTTGGGCATTTCCGTTTCGGAGAATGTGGAGAGCGAGAGCGAAAGTACCAACGACTTGCGTGCCGGCTTTGAGTTCTCCATGCTGAAAAATCGTTGGTATGTAGGCGCGGAAGGTTATCTCATGCGTGTGGGGTTCACCAAACGGCAGAAAATCGACGAGCATTTTACGTATTGGGGTGCCTATGCACAAGTGGGTTATTTCGTGACCAACCAAGTGCAACTGGCTGCCCGCTACGATTTCATCGACCGCAACGGAACGGACAAAGACGGATGGCTCAATATGCCCGCAGTGGGTGTCAACTATTTCTTTCCCCATTCCAATCTGAAGTTGCAAGCCATGTACCAATACATTGGTCGCACAGGACACGCCACGCAACTCGACCGCGACAACGACGACCTCGGACAACCCATGCACTCGGCACGCCTGTTGCTGCAATATGCCTTCTGACGGATGATGAAAAGATTGAATTTGTTCCGTGCTTTCAGGCACCTCCTGCCGTTGTTGTCGTGCCTTGCCCTGCTGTCGTGTGACGATGGCAATATCGTCGAAACTTACATCCATTCGGCAGAAGGTCGCAGCGTGCATCTGACGGCAACGCTCACCGGTCATCAATCATGGGCATCGGGCTACGAACTTGCCTTGGCGGGTTTTAGTGAAGAAAGCGACTATGCTGCAATCCTGTTGGTGGTACGCCCTGACGCCGACGGCATCGTCGACATCACGATGGAGGGAATTCCCGAAGAAGTAACCTGTGTCGAACTCTGTGCCGTGAACACCCTCAGGCAACGTGTGGCGACGTTTGCCAAAATCGACGGCGATGCCCTGCGGACGAAGTACATCATCGACTTTGCCGTAGGCACGCTCCATGCGAGCATGTTTGCTGCCATTCAGCGCAGCGTGTTCAATACGACGTGTGTCGGTTGCCACCGTGCCACGGAGTCGGCTGCCGGACTGCCCCTCACCGACGGCAGTGCCTACGAAGCCCTTGTCGGCAAGCCGTCTAAAAAGGACGCCGCACTCCTGTTGGTAGAACCCGGAAATGCTGCAGCCAGCATGCTCTATCGTGCGCTCACCACAGACGTCAGTTCCACATGGCGATACGACCATACTGCTGAACTGACGTCCGACCGCACCAAACATTTTATTCGCGACTGGATGAACGCAGGGGCTTGCGAGTAGTCTTGGCTTTGGGATAAGGCAAATGTTCCCAAAGGGTTGCAACCGTTTGCCGCACGACGTCGGGGTGGGAGAGGTCGAGGATGTAACATTCCTTTGCTCCTTCGTAGGGTCTGCCGGTTTCGGCATTCTGCATCAATTCGTCGATGCACGGCAGTTTCTTGACATACGCCGTGTTGTCGCACGCCGTCAGCACGCACTTGTCATTGACATAGATGACATAGTCGCCCATCATCTTTCGCGAACGGACTTCTCCCAACGGAGCAAGAACGTCGCAGAT
>JAFLUS010000124.1:0-4188 GCA_022508685.1 Prevotellaceae bacterium
GCATCAGAGGTTTCATTGCGACGCATCGGAAAGTTTATTGCGATGCGTCGCAATTTTCGTTGTGACGCGTGCGAATTTTTCTTGGTACGCACACCAATTTTTGCTGTATTGAAAACGTTGATTTTCAATAAAATACAAACAAAATGAAATTTTTTGCGTAAAATCTGCGCAGGAAATCCTTGGCGCATTCCCATGAAATGCGTAACTTTGCGTAGACTTTACACGTTATAAGTTATGGAAGAACTGAATTATCATTACAAGTACCCCCATCCGAGTGTCACGACCGACTGCGTGATTTTCGGATTTGACGGCACCAAACTGAAGGTGCTGCTGGTAGAACGAGGCATCGAACCTTATCAGGGACGCTGGGCATTTCCGGGCGGATTCCTGCGAATGGACGAATCGGCAAGAGACGGCGCACTGCGGGAACTGCAAGAGGAAACGGGGCTGAAGGATGCCTACCTCAAGCAACTCCACACGTTTTCCGACCCTCATCGCGACCCACGCGAACGTGTGCTGACCATTGCTTACTATGCGTTGGTGCGGATGCAGGATGTGGCGGGTGGCGACGATGCTGCGAAAGCCGCATGGTTTGCATTGGACGAAGTGCCGGCATTGGCATTCGACCACGACCTCATCTTGCGCACGGCGTTACAGGAACTGCGTCGGCAGATACATTTCGAACCGATTGGCTTTGAGTTGTTGCCCGAAAAATTCACCATCAAGCAGTTGCAACGGCTCTACGAGGCGATACTCGAGGTGCAGTTCGACCGCCGCAATTTCTACAACAAGATGCGGCATTTGGGCATCCTCACGCAGTTGGACGAAACCGTGTTCCATTCGCCTCAGCGGGAAGCGTTTCTCTTCAAGTTCAACAAGGAGAAATACGACGAGATGAAGCACAAGGGTTTTCGCTTGGAATTCTAAACCATTACACAACCATTCACTAAAACGCAATCATGTCAGCACCGCAGCATCATCCGATGGATTCATTCGATTTCTTTGCCGACCGCAACGCAGAAGTGATAGCAACGTATGAGGCGAAGAAAAATGCCCCAACAAGCCCACGCCGACCACTCAAGGAGTCGTACCACGTAGGCGGCAATCTTTACGCCGGTGAATATCCGGGCGCAATAAACAGTGAAATTGCAAAAAAGAAGATTAGGCAAATGACGGAGTTCGGCATTCGCCACTTCGTCGATTTGACAGAAGAGGGCGAATTGCTGCCATACGCACATTTGCTGCCCGACGGCTGCACGCACCGGCGTTTTCCCATTCGCGACCGCCATGCGCCGAGCAGCATGACGGAAGTCGACAGGCTGCTCGATTACATCCGGCAACTGCTTGACCGGAACGACGGATATGTGTATCTCCACTGCTGGGGCGGCGTAGGCAGAACGGGAACGATAGTTGCCTGCTATCTTGCCGACGGCACATATGCCTCCACCATGCAGCAAGTCCGCCAGCGGTTTGCACAGATGCCGAAGTCGGCACGTCGGGAAGTGCCCGACCACCGCGTGCAGGACGAGTTCATCAGGGCATATCTCGCAAGGCAATAGCCTTACAAATTCCTACGCTTCCTTGCGTCTGTTCCGCATGACGGCAACGACGACGGCTGCGACGACGGCGATTGCCAGCAATGCGAGGGCAACGTAGGCAATGGTTTCGGTCGTGGCGACGGAGGTCGGTTCGAACATCATGACAATAGTATGCTTGCCGGCAGGTATTCGCATGGTGCGGAGCACATAGTCCGCACGTGCGATGTCTGCCGGTTTTCCGTCAATGGTTGCCGTCCAGTCGGGATAATAGATTTCGGAGAATACGGCGATTGCACCATTTCGCGTGTCGACGTCGTAAGTAACAGACGTCGACGTGAGCGCCGTCTGCCTGATGGTGTCGCCTTCGGCACGTGCAGGCGGTTGCTGCTGCCCGATGATGTCGGCAAAGGTGCGGTCGACAATGGCGGTGGTGCGTGGCGAATG
This sequence comes from Prevotellaceae bacterium, assembly GCA_022508685.1. GTDB lineage: Bacteria > Bacteroidota > Bacteroidia > Bacteroidales > Bacteroidaceae > UBA3839. The sequence continues at coordinate 1,983 of JAFLUS010000124.1, forward strand.
TTCGGCAAGTGCCGCCAGTTCTTGGTTGGCGTCGTCGACGAACAGCAACGTGTCTACCAACCATGCGTTGCCGTATGCTTTTTCATTTCTGAACGGATAGGGTTCGCCGGTATTGGGGTTGGTAGTGATGATCCATTGCGTGTTCAGCATATTGAGCACGTCGGCATTGCCCTTCATGATGTAGGCATCGATGAGTTCTTGGTAGCGACGCAGTTTGGCGGCATGGTAACCGCCGATGCTGGCATAGCGGTAGGCTGTGGAGTTGTTGGCGAAGTTCCGTTGGTCGAACACGCGGTAGTTGCGTTCCGTTCCCGACACTTGCAGTATCTGTTCGTCGATTGGCGTCGGAGCGGGAATGGATGCGGTCTGCGGATGTTGGAACATGTCGTCGTTGAGGTAACGCTGATTGACCGTCCACATATCAAAGGTAGCAACGGCAAGCAGCGCGATGCACAAGATGGTGGTGGGCAACCGCAGTGGCGAAACGCCGTCGGCAGTGGTCTTCATCTGCTGCTTTTCCAACAATTTGTTTTCTTTCAGAATCTTGCCTGTATTGCGGTAGTACCAATAGAGCAGGAGGAAGCCGACGGCGATGAAACCGAACGAGCGCCATGCGTCGGCAGTCAGCAGTCCGCGTCGCATGGCTTCCATCGACGTGAAGAGCGCACCATGCAGTTGGTTGAGTTCGGCATCGACACCCTGTCCTCTGTAGAGGTCTTCAAACTGCGCCCACATGGGAACGTCGTTTGCCTGTGAAACGAAACTGCCGGCAAGGGACGGGCACACAGCCAACAGCAGACAGATGCCACCCGTCACGGCTGTGCTGACCACTGCGGCACGCAGCAGCCGCTGCCGTTGGTCGGCTTCGCCAATGCGGTCGACAAACTCCTTCAGTCCCAGCAGCGCGAGGAGCGGTATGGTAAATTCTGCCACGACGAGAATGCTCGACACGGTGCGGAACTTGGCATACATCGGCACATGGTCGATGAAGAAGTCGGTGAACGGCATGAAGTTCTTGCCCCACGACAGCAGAATGCTCAGCATGGTGGCAGCGACGAGTGCCCATTTCAGCGGCGTGTTGGGCAGGACGATGAGGGCAAGCACAAACAACAGGCAGACCAATGCGCCGACATAGACGGGGCCGCTCGTCATGGGCTGTTCGCCCCAATATTCCGTGAAATATCCGTAGAACTGCGAAGGCACGTTGAAGTCAGCCTTTTTCATCAGTTCGTCGTTGGCTGCAAGCGGGACGGATGCTCCCCCACGGAAGTTGGGGACAAGCAGCGTCATGGTCTCGCCTACGCCATAACTCCAGTTCGTGATATAACTGCGTTCGAGCCCGCTGTCCGTCTGGTCGCTTTCCTTGCCCTGTTTCACCAGTTCGCTCTTCGCACGCATCGTTTCCTTCGAATACTTATACGTGTGATAGAGGTTCGACCCATTGACAGCGACGGCGACGACGACGGCTGCCGCCATCACGGCCGTTGCCTTGCCAAACTGCAGCAGCCGTTTCTGCCGTACGGCATCGACGAGGAACGCCACAGCGATGGCGATGCAAGGGATGAGGAAATAGTAAGTCATCTGAATGTGGTTGCCGGCAATCTGCAAGGCTGCAAAAAGTGCCGTGACGATGCTTCCCCACAGATATTTGCCGCGATAGCAGAGCACCATGCCGGCTATCGTTGGCGGGATGTAAGCCAACGTGATGACTTTCCAGATGTGTCCGGCAGCGATGATGATGAAGAAGTAACTGGAGAACGCCCAAACGACGGCACCGAGTGCTGCCATCCACTGGCGGAAGTCGAAGGCACGCAGCAGGATGTAGAAGCCGAGCATGGAGGCAAAGATGTACCACACATAGTCGGGCAGCCACAGGTGATAGGCATTTTCCACGGCCTTGAGCGTGTCGGTGGAGCCGTATGAAGGTGCAATCTGATAGGTGGGCATACCGCCGAAGATGGAGTTTATCCATCGTGGCGTTTCGCCGTCGTGGGCATCGCGGTACTGATTGATTTCGACGGCGAGCGCACTGTTGGCATCGTGGTCGTGTCCCGTGAGCCGGCGGCCTTCGATGTCGGCGGGACAGAAATACAGAAAGGCGATGGCTGCGAAGAGCACGACGCAGAGCACGTCGGGCAATGCGTTTTTCCAAGAACGAGGTTTGACGTTTTCTTTATCCATAATGTGTGAATGAGTGTTTGCGACA
>JAFLUS010000124.1:4288-6201 GCA_022508685.1 Prevotellaceae bacterium
ATGAGTGTTTGCGACAAAAATCTGTTTGTGGTGCTACAGCGCTTCGGGCAGTTGGTAGAGGCGCGTGCTGTTCGAGCCTTTCACCAATATCGTCATTCCGCACGGCTTGTCCGTAGTCAAGTGCGTCTTGACGGCATCGACGTCGTCGAAATGTCGGAACGACGCCGGACAGCGGGCATCGGCAAAGTTCCTGCCCACGAGCCATACGCCTTCGAAGTCGCAGCCGGCAAGGTAGTCCACGATGCGCTGATGCTCCTCACGGCTCGCCGTGCCGAGTTCGCCCATGTCGCCGAGGATGCACAATTTGTGCGGTGCAGCCATCTGGCGGAAGTTCTGCAGTGCCACCATCATCGACGTGGGGTTGGCGTTGTAGGCATCGACCACGAGGCGGTTGTCAGCCGTCTGCACAAACTGCGAGCGGTTGTTCGACGGCACATAGTCGGCGAGTGCCGCGCAGATGTCGTCCTCTCCCACTCCGAACTGCCGTCCGACGGTAGCGGCAGCCAGCACGTTGTCCATGTTGTATGCCCCGATGAGGTGCGTCGCGACGTCGCGTCCGAAGAGCGTCAGCCGCAGGAAGGGGTTGCAGTCCGTCAGCGTTCCGTCGACGTAGGGAATGGTCTGCATCCCCTGTGCCATGCCCGCGAGGATGTCGTTGTGCGGATTGACGAAAGCCGTTCCGCCGTGTTCGCGCAGATAGTCGTAGAGTTCGCCTTTGGTGCTGACCACGCCTTCGAACGAGCCGAAGCCCTGCAGGTGAGCCTTTCCCACGTTGGTGATGAGTCCGTAGTCGGGTTCGGCGATGTCCACCAGTTCGCGTATGTCGCCCGGGTGGCTCGCTCCCATTTCCACGACCGCCAGTTCGTGCTCCGCCGTCAGCCGCAACAGCGTCAGCGGCACGCCGATGTGGTTGTTCAGGTTTCCCTGTGTATAGAGCAGGTTGAAGCGTCGTTGCAGCACAGCCGCCGTCAGTTCCTTCGTCGTCGTCTTGCCGTTGGTGCCGGTGATGCCGACGACAGGCGTGCCCAACGTCCGCCGGTGCAGCCGCGCCAACTGCTGCAGGGTGTGCAGCACGTCGTCGACAAGGATGCAGCGGTCGTCGTCCGCGGCATACGCCGCATTGTCCACCACGGCGTAGGCGCAGCCTTGCTCAAGCGCAGAGGCGGCATAGGCATTGCCGTCGAACGATGCCCCCTTCAGGGCGAAGAAAATGGAGCCTTCGGGGCAACGGCGGCTGTCGGTCGTCACCGTCGGGTGTTGCTGAAAAATATCGTATAGTGTCTGAATGTCCATCGTGCAAGGTAGTTGCGGAGGCTTACTGCTTCGCCTTCCGGTTCTTGAATCTCAGTGCATAGTGGCTGCCGTACACCTCCAGTCCGGCAAAGTAGTTGGCATTGCTTTCCGTGTAGAACGCATAGTAGTTGGGATGTTTCTTCACATTCCGGAGATATGCCCAACTGATGCTCGGGATGCCGATGACGAGCAGATAGAGCGGGCCCAGTATCTTGCTCTGCACCGTGTGGCCGTCCACCTCGTGTGCAATCACGTGCTCGTCGTACTCCATGTACGGGTGGAGGAAGGCGAAGTTGCCCAACGATATGCCGCACTGCATGCGTTCGCCCACATAGCACAGGCAGTAATTGCGATAGCACACCTTGTGCATCTTGCCGAGAAACGGCATCATGAGCAAGGCGACGATGTTCTGCGGCAGTTGCCATACGAAGAGCAACGCAAACAGCAGGACATGGGCAACGGCTTTCATCCTTCGGAACATTTTCTCAACCATCAACGAGGTACGGGCGGCGAGGGAACAGCGCACCCACGCGCCACCACGCCTAATATGCTGCAAAGGTATGAAAAAAATTCCATTGCTACCTCACTTTTCCGCTTCTTTATTCATCCGCCGTCCCGCC
>JAFLUS010000125.1 GCA_022508685.1 Prevotellaceae bacterium
TTATTCGTATCGTATCGCCTCGATTGGGTCCATGTTCGCAGCCTTACGGGCTGGGAAATAGCCAAAGCCGACACCGATGACGGTGCAGACGGCGAAGGAGAGGAATATGGACCACATGGGAATGGAGGTGGGCAGTCCGAATGAACCGCAGATGTAGGTGCCGAGCCACCCGACGGCGACGCCAAGGATGCCTCCCGTAATGCTGATGAGAACGGACTCAATAAGGAACTGATTGCTGATGTCAATGCCGCGTGCACCGACTGACATTCGCAGTCCGATTTCGCGGGTACGTTCGGTGACAGACACGAGCATGATGTTCATAATACCAATACCGGCAACGAGGAGGGAGAAGGCTGCTGCAACGACGAGGATGATGGTGATGGTGTCCATTGTGGAGGACATGGTTTCCATCATTTCCTGCTGCGAACGGATGGTGAAATCGTCGACGGCATCGCCCTTGAGTTTGTGGGTATTGCGCAGAATAGAAGTGAGTTCCTCGATGGCAGGGGCTGTGAGTTCTTCGGTTATGGCGGAACAGTTGATGCTACTGAAATAAGTCTGTGCAAGGATGCGCTTCATCACGGTCGTATAGGGTGCAATGAGCACGTTGTCTTGGTCCATACCCCAGTTGTTGTAGCCTTTCGACTTGAGTACGCCGACGATGCGGAAGGGAATGGACTTGAAGCGAATGGTCTTGCCGATAGGGTCGTTTCCGTCGGGAAAAAGTTCGTCGACAATGGTCTTTCCGACGACACAGACTTTTGCGCTCTTGCGAATATCTTCCTCGGTAAAACAATCGCCCTGTTCCACTTTCCACTGCTTGATGTCGAGATATTCGATGCTCTCGCCATAGAGGCTGGTAGTGGTGTTGTTGGCACCATAGATGGCTTGTCCGGCGGCTGTGACTTCGGGCGAAACGTATGTCACGAATTTCTTTTCGCGAAGGATGGCTTCGTAATCTTCGATTTTCAGCGTCTGCATGGCGGAGGGGTCTTGACGCACACCGCCTCGCATATCGGCACCCGGACGAATCATAATGACGTTGGTGCCCATCTGCGAAATGTTCTGTCGGACACTTTCCTTGGAACCCTGCCCAATGGCCATCATAATGATGACGGCGGCCACACCGATGATGATGCCGAGCATGGAGAGAAAAGAACGGAATTTATTGCTGGCAATGGCGCGGAACGCCACTTTGAAGAGGTTAAAGAAGTTCATTGCTTGTGCAGATTAGGTTAATCGTCGTTGGTGGCAGGCAATGCGGCAAGGGCTTCGGCTGCGGAGAGAATGTTGGGGTTGAGGGTGTCTTCGCGGATTTTGCCGTCGCGCAGCATGATGTTGCGAGATGAATACTGGGCAATCTCCGGATTGTGGGTGACAAAGATGATGGTGCGCCCTTCGGCATGGAGTTTTTGGAAGAGCACGAGCATCTCGAACGATGTGCGCGTGTCAAGGTTTCCCGTCGCTTCGTCGGCAAGGATGACGGCGGGATTGTTGACCAATGCACGGGCAATGGCTACGCGCTGCATCTGTCCACCCGACATTTGGTTGGACTTATGCTCGAGACGGTCTGCCAATCCGACGGCCTTGAGTGCATTGATAGCCGCTGCACGCCGTTGGGATGCGCTGTATTTTGAATTGTACATGAGGGGAAGTTCTACATTCTCTACGGCCGTAGTTTTCGGCAAGAGATTGTAGTTCTGAAAGACGAAGCCAATCTTTCGGTTGCGCAGTTTTGCACGTTGCGACTTCGACATTTTGCGGACGGGCGTGCCGTCGAGGTAGAACTCGCCTGAAGTGGGTGTGTCGAGGCAACCCAATTGGTTGAGCAGCGTAGACTTGCCTGAGCCGGACGTACCCATAATGGTGACGAACTCGCCTTCGTAAATCTTGAATGTAATGCCGCGCAAGGCATGAACGATTTCGCCGCCGACCTTGAAATCGCGCTTCACGTTTTGGAGTTCGATAACGACTTTTCTATCTTCGCTCATTTGCCTGCTTGCCTTTTTGATTTTGCTGATTGCGGTTGCGCGGTCCCGGCATGAACGGATTGCTGTTCTGCTGCGGTCCATCTGCTTCACCTTCGATTTCAAACTCCGTAATGACCATGTCGCCTTCCTTCAGTCCTGACGTAATCTCGGTGAGCGCGCCGTTGGTTGTCCCCGTGGTGACGGCAATGGCTTTGAATACGTTTCCTTCCTGACGCCACACCTTTTGCGGTGCATTGCAATCCTCGATGCTTTCATCTTCAGCGAGCATGGCCTCTGCCGGCGTAAAGCGCAATGCCTTCGTCGGCACAGCCAATACGCCCTTCTGCTCCGAGGTGTAGATGGTGACGTTGGCGGTCAGTCCGGGCTTGAGTTTCAAATCGTCGTTAGGTGCCGAAATGACGACTTCGTAGGTCACGACATTGCTTTCCGTCGTGGCTTCCTGCCGCACCTGCGTCACCTGTCCGTTGAACACGTCGTCGGGATAGGCATCCACCGTGAAGGTCACGCGCTGTCCTTCGCGCACGCCACCAATGTCGGCTTCGTCAATGTCGGCAATCACACGCATGTTGGTGAGGTCTTGCGCAATGATGAACAGCGTCGGGGTGGTCATTGCCGATGCCACGGTCTGTCCTTCCTCCACTTCCTTGCTGAGCACAACGCCGTCGATGGGTGCCGTGATGGTGGCATAACCGAGATTGGTCTTTGCCTTCTGCACATTCTGCTCCTGCACGACGCATTGCTGACGTGCTTGTTCGTAGGTCAGCCGTGCGCTCTCAAAGTCGTTGGCACTCACGAGCCCCTTTTCGTACAGTTGGCGATAACGATTGTAGTTGGAGGTCTGATAATTGAGGTTACTCTTGGCATTGGCGAGATTGCTCTCTGCCGACGTGAGTTCGGATTTGAGGTTCGTCTTGTCGAGTTCGGCAATGACGTCGCCTTTATGCACTACGCTGTTATAGTCTACATAGATTTTATCGATAATACCCGACACCTGCGTACCCACTTCTACCTTGGTCACGGGTTCGATAGTTCCCGTAGCCGTGATGCTGGTCGTAATGTCTTGCTTCTGCGCAGTTTCGGTGGTGTACGTCACTTTCAATTCTTTGGCACACGATGCCATAAGGCACACCGCGAGCGCAGAGGTGGCAAATGTTGTGATGGTTGATTTCATATCTTTGGTCTTGATTGATGATACATAATTACAGTTGCATTTCACGATTGGCATAGAACCGCAGCATCGCCAGATTGAGCAATGCCGTGTATTTGCTCTGCAGCAGTTGCTGGCGGGCTTGCAGCAAATTGTTTTTTCCCGTCGTCAGTTCGACAATGTTCTTGAGTCCCAAGCGGAATTGCTCGCTCACCAAGTCATAACTTGCCTGCATGCTCTCCACATTGGTCGTGGCAGAGCGATACTGCTGCTGGGCGTTACGGGCGTTCAACCAATAGGTTTCGATTTGGCTGCGAAGTTCCTTCTTCGTATTCTGCAAATTCAGTTCGCAGGCTTGTTTCGACAGACGCGCCTTCGCCACATTCGTCTTGTTCTGCCGATTGTCGAAAATGGGCACAGAGAGCGTCAGTCCCACTGAATTGTTCAGATTGTTCTTCCATTGCATCGGTACACCGGTGTGGACACCGCTGGTGTTGCTCGTGCCCACCCCTGCCATCAGGCTCACCGACGGATAGTAGCCACGTTTGGCAATGTCGATGTCGACGTCGGCAGCCTCAATGTCGAGCAGACCACTCTGAATTTCGGGACGGCTATTGACGGCAGCCGCATAGACACTCTCCCTGTCGGGAATCATCGCCAACACATCGGCATCGCCCACGTCGGGAATGACAATGTCAAACGCCTCCACGTCGACAATCTCAAGCAACTGCTTCAACTGCAATTTATAATTGTCAAGCATCGTCTGCGCATTCACCACGTTGTATTCATCCTGACTCACCTGCGCCTCCAACTGCATCAAGTCTACACGGGCAATGCTCCCCACGTCCACCATCACCTTGGCGCGGTCGCGCTGCAATTTCGACGCCTCCAGCACCTCACCATTCACTCGCACAGCCTCCGTCTGATACAGAATCTGCACATAATATTGTACAATCTGCTCCTGAATGGAGTTAGCCGTTTCCTCCGTGTCATACAGCGACGACTCACGCGTCAGTCTGTTGCGTTCCACCGTCTTCTGATTGCGGCCGCCGTTCCACACCGTCCAGTTTGCATTCAACCCATAACTGCCGTTGTAATTCACCTCCGAACTCGTCGTCGTCATCGTGCCGTTGCTCAAGTTGACATACGACTGGCTCCATGGTCGCCACGACACATTCTGGTTCGTGGAAAACGAAAGGCTTGGGAACAGCGAAGCCTGACTCTGCAACACATCCAGTTCACTCTGCTCCGTCGTCAGCCGACGCTGCTTCAGTTGAATGTTATGCTCCATTGCATACGCGATGCACTCCTTCAGCGTCCATTGCGAAGGCAATGCCGTTGTCGCATCCTGCGCCAGCGAACGCCCCATTCCGAACATCGCCAGCAAGACCGCGACCATCATTTTGCTTCCTTTATACATATATATAATGGTTTATACAATGCCTTAAAACCTTCGGTCATTAGACCTCCGTCCCCACCGAAAAGTTTAACGCCATGTCGTGTTTCGTTCAACAAAAAAAGAAAGCAGTTGGCCTATAAGCCGGGTTCTGTTCCTGAGTGAGGCTCGGACAAAGGCGAACCAAATACAAGACTCAGGCGTCTGTCATTTATCCAGACCACATGTCGCCACGTGGCTCAAGCGTTCTACCCTCCGGCTTGGGCGAGCAACCCTCATCGGCAGCACACTGCAAAGCAATGCCTGCCTGCGCCGGTTTACATGAACTTGCAACTCCCCAGATGCACAGCCGATGTGTCGCCACACCGCTGGTGGGCTCTTACCCCACCTTCTCACCCTTACCACCCGTGAGTGGCGGTTGTTTTCTTCTACATTACTCAACCCTCGCGGACTGCTTCTACATTAGGAAGGGGGATGCTCTGCGTTGCCCGGACTTTCCTCCCGCTTTCAGCATAGATAACATCTCCATGCCTACTCACCGACGACAGACCGTCCAACTGCTTTCACCTTGCAAAGTTAGTACAAATTCAATGAAAAGCAGACAAACGAATGCCAATTTTACACATTCATCGTGAAAAAAGTACCTATTCCCAATCGCTGATGTCCGCCTCAGTCTTCACTTTATCCGCAATGTCGGCAGGCAAATGGGGAAAGAACGTCATACCTGTAACACGTTCAACCTGCTTGATGCTATTCACATACAAGTCCTTCTTCCGATTGCCGTCCGTGTTCCTGCATATAAATCCAATTCCCTTCTCATTCCCTTGATTCAGGCAAACAATCACCTTGAAAAACGCCTCAGGCACCACCACTTCGTTGGCACCAATCGTTTCATGCTCTTGGCGGAAAAGTATCGGACCACAAACGATATACAAATCACCATACGCCTCAGCCCATCGACGGCAAGCAATTTCTATTTGGTTCCATGTTCCGCTGTTCAGATTGGCATTTTGTGGGCAGCAATTGGTGAAAAGGAACGATTCATACATGGCGTCGCCATCCCATCTGTTATCGCCGGCAGGGCACATGTGTCCGCGCGTCCAACCGCTCCCCCGATAATCAGCCTTTGATGCCCTCGGCTCAGGCACATCCATATCCCCATGCCACGCATCGGCTCGCTTCACGTCCCCCGAAGCATGTTCACCTGTCAAATGCCATGCCACCCAGTTGGGAATCCTGTTATCCTTATTATATGATACCACATAACTCCGCCTGTAAAGTATCTGCTCCGAAACACCCTCCAAAGGCAACGGAAGGTCAATTGACTGAATCAAACTGTCAATCTGCATCTCGGCTGGTGCGCCCACACCCTCTTCCGGCTGCACCGTTACTCTCGTGGGCGTCGTGCCTTTGATATTGCACGCCACAATGACGGACAGCAATATCAACAATATGGATAACCTATAGTTCTTCATGCTGCAAAGATACACATTTTATGACAACAAAAGAATAAATACAGAAGATGAACATACTCCAAAAGCATGCCATACCTCCATTATCTCGCTGCAATAAACAAAAAGAGGAAGTCTTTCAACTTCCTCTCTTTTGCGGTGCGTAGGGGACTCGAACCCCTGACCCCGTGCGTGACAGGCACGT
>JAFLUS010000126.1 GCA_022508685.1 Prevotellaceae bacterium
TGGAAAGCGTTTCCGATAAAGTTTGTCAGCAATGTGGGCTTCAGGCGATTTCCACCTTCCGTCCGAGTTTCGGTTCAGGTTTTTGTTCGATTTTCGGCAGTTGCACAAGCAGCACGCCATTTTCCACCTTTGCCGAAATCTGTTCCTTCTCTACGTCTTCGGGCAGTGCAAGCACCTTTTCGAAAGTCGTCTGCGAAAATTCGCGACGCAGGTAGTGACGCTTTGCGTCCTCTTCCTTCTGCTCCGACTTCTTCTCCAACTTGATGTGGAGATGACCCTCGTCGTTGATTTGCACGTCGAAATCTTCCTTCTGTGCACCCGGAACAGCCAGTTCCACCGTGTATCCCGTTTCACTCTCGCTGACGTTGGTCGCCGGATACGACGTCGTCACTTTCGTCAGAAATCTCGTGTCAAACAAGTCGTTGAACATGTCCGTCAACCATCTGTTGCTTCTCATCATTGGTGTCATAATCATTTCCTCCTTTTTGGTTTAGTTAAAAATATGATTCAGTATTCAAGTTCACTTGCTCCGCTTTTCTACGCTTGCGGATGCACTGACTATCATGCAACGAGCATACCATGCCGACGACGGCACCACAACATCACGAATACGCTGACAAAATGTCCGATTTTGCGACAATTTGTCCAAAAATACCTATTCTTACCTCTTCAGAGGGGTCGAAAAAAGACTGCAGTCTGCAGAAATTTTCATCGGAGTCTTTTTTTCACGAAACTATAGTTTTGTATATACGCAGACTGCAGTCTTGAAATGTGAAAACTATAGTCTTTTTTTGCAGCCACTGAACAGGGGCAAAAAACTATAGTCTTTTGCCCCTGTTTCCTTCCCGCTTCCGGGTTCGCTGCGCGGCAATGTCATTGCCACTGCTCTGCATGTTAGATAAAAGAAACGCACGCACGTGCGCGTGAAGAAGTGCACCCTGCGGAACGGCAATCGTTAGCCTTTCCGTCGTCAGACGCCGGAGAAACTGCTGAAGCCGCCGTCGACGGGGATGACGGTGCCGGTGACGAAGGAGGCTTCGTCGGAACAGAGGAAACGGACGATGCCGTTCAGTTCGCTGATGTGTCCGAACCGACCCATTGGGGTCTTTGCCAATACCTTGTGGCTGCGTTCCGTGAGCGAACCATCGGGATTGAGCAGGGCGGCGCGGTTTTGCTCGCCGATGAAGAAGCCGGGGGCTATGGCGTTCACGCGGATGCGCTCGCCGTACTTGCGGGCGAAGTCTTGCGCCAGCCATTTGGTGAGGGCGATGACTCCTTCCTTGGCGATGGCGTAACCCATCACGCGCGACAGGGCGTCGTAGGCTGCCATTGACGATACGTTGATGATGCTGCCGCTGCCTTGCTGTGCCATGATGCGGCCGAAGGTGAGGCAGGGATAGACGGTGCCCCAGAGGTTGAGGTCGACGACGCGGCGGAGGGCGTCGATGTCGCAGTCGTACACGTGCTGGTCGTCCATGATGGTGGCGCCGGGCACGTTGCCTCCGGCGGCGTTGACGAGGATGTCTACGCGTTTGAACGTGGTTTCGATGTCGGCCGTCAGTGCCACGATGGCGGCGTGGTCGAGCACGTTGCAGACGCGGCCTTCCACGGCGGTGGCTTGTGCTGCGGCAACGGGGCGGAGGCGTTCCAATGCTGCGTCGACGGTGGCTTGGCGCGAGCCGACGATGATGACGGTGGCGCCGGCTTGTAGCAGTCCTTCAGCCACGTTGCTGCCCAACACGCCTGTGCCGCCTGTGACGACGGCAATTTTTTCTCTCAACATTCCCTGAACGGGAGTGGTGCGTACTTCGTTTTCCATATTACTGATTGGGGTTTTGTTCGTGTTCCATTTCCTTCACGGCTGCCATGACGCCGTCCATCTGTGCCAGTCCCATCATGCGGCCGTGGAACGAATAGCCGGCGTTGTAGCCGCACTTGTCGTCGCCAAGCATCGTGCGGCCGTGGTCGACGCGCATGGGGAGTGTGGGGTTGAGGCGTTCGAAGATGCGGCAGACTTCCACCAGTCGGGCACGTCCGTGCAGGTGGTCTGCCTCGATGAAGTCGCCGTTGGGCAGAATGTCGGTGGAGCGGAGGTGCACGAAGTGCGTGCGGGTGGCATACTTGCGTGCCAGTGCCGGGACGTCGTTGTGCGCACCTGCCGACAGCGAACCGCAGCAGAAGGTGAGTCCGTTGTGCGGGTCGTCGACGCAGTGGAGCAGCCAGTCGATGTCGTCGTCGCAAGTCACGATGCGCGGCAGCCCGAGCAGGGGCATGGGCGGGTCGTCGGGGTGGATGCAGAGGTTCATGTCGAACGCACGGCACGTGGGCATGACGGCTTCGAGGAAATACTGCAGGTTTTCGCGCAGGCGCGCGGGCGTCATACCTTTATATAAGTCGAGCAACTGGCGGAAGAGTTCGACGGGCTGGCTGTCGTTCTCCGTGATGTTGCCGTTGACGAACCCCTGTGTCTTGACGATGATGGCGTCGATGAGCGCACGGCGTTCGTCGTCGGTCATGGTCTGTTCCAACTCGGCTGCCGCGTGCAGTTCGGCGTCGGAATAGTCGTTCTCCGCACCTTCGCGCTTCAGGATGTAGAGGTCGAAGAAGGCGAAACGGGCGCGGCTGAAATAGAGCGACGAACTGCCGTCGGCCCATGCGTAGTCCAAGTCGGTGCGTGCCCAGTCGAGCACGGGCATGAAGTTGTAGCAGACGGTGTGGATGCCGCAGCGCGAGAGGTTTTCAAGACTGCGGCAGTAGTTCTGAATGAGTGCATCGCGGTCTGCACCGCCGTACTTGATGCTCTCGCTCACGGGCAGGCTTTCGACCACCGACCAGCGCAGCCCTGCGGCTTCGATGTAGTCGCGCAGTTCGCGGATGTCGTGTTCTTGCCAAATTTCTCCGTTGGGAACGTCGTGGAGTGCGGTGACGATGCCTTCAACGCCGATTTGGCGGAGCATCGTGAGGGTAATGGCGTCTTTCTTGCCAAACCATCGCCAAGTTTTTTCCATTATTTTTGTGTTTTAGATGTGTGGACGGAGGGTGTGCCGAGTGCTGCGGCACGTTCAAAGTCGTGGCGTGCACGGCTTGCGTTGCCTAATTGCTGGTGCAGATGGGCGCGTGCCAAGAGGAAGTTGGCGTTTTCGGGTTCGAGCGCAATGGCGTGGTCGAGGTCGAAGAGCGCGAGTTCGGGCTGGCGATGTTCGGCATACATGCTCGCACGCACGCTGTAGAAGTCGGCATCGTCGGGATGTGCGTCGATGAGGAAGTTCATGCGCTCGATGGCTTCGGAGAGTTTCTGCGTTTGCTGGCAGATGATGGCGAGCCCGAGTTGGGCAGTCGTGTTCTGCGCTTCCTGTTCGAGCACGCGCAGATAGTCGTTGCGAGCCTCGTCGTAGCGGCGCAGCCGGCTGTAGCAGTAGGCGCGGTGGAGACGAGCCTGCAGATGATTGGGTGCGACGTCGAGAATGGTGGTGAAGTCGCGGAGCGCACGGGCGTGTTGTTCCAGTTTCATGCAGAAACCGGCTCGGGCTTCGAGCATCGGGACGGACGCCGGCATGATGCCGAGTGCGAGGTTGTAGTTCTCAAGTGCCGCATCGGCGAGGTTGTGCCGGCGCGTGTCTTGCCAATATTGTGCCTCCTTGATTTTGCCGAGATTGCAGTAGATGAGCGCGTTGCGGTAGTCGTCGGGTGCCGTGCGCAGGGCTTGGCGGAAGAGCGTCTCTGCCTGCTCGATGCTGTCGGTGGCGACGGCAGCGAGTGCCTGTTCGACATACTGCTCGTAGGTCTGCGCCGCTGTGCGGAGCGGACTGCAGAGCAGCAGCGCAATGAGTACGCGGCGGAATGGGCGAAGGGAGAGGGTGGGCGTCATGGTTATCGGTAGCGGTCTTCGTCCTTGTCGTTCAGCATGGAGAGATAGGAGTGGTAGCGGCTTTCGCTGATGTCGTGGCGGTGGACGGCGTCGAGCACGGCGCAACCGGGTTCGTGGGTGTGGGTGCAGTTGCTGAAACGGCAGTCGGCTGCGTGGCGGAAGATTTCCTTGAAGTAGTGCCCCACTTCGGACGGCTCCATGTCGAACGTGCCGAAGCCCTTGATGCCGGGCGTGTCGATGATGAAGGAGCGGGGCGCATCGGCTTCGTTTTCGACGGGATACATTTCGGAAAACGTCGTCGTGTGCTTGCCGGTGTCGTAGGCGTCGGAGATTTCGGCAGTGCGCAGGCGGAGCGTCGGGAACAGGCGGTTGATGAGGGTGGATTTTCCCACGCCGCTGTTGCCGCTGAGGAGGGTGATTTTTCCCTGAAGGAGCGCACGCAGACTTTCGACGCCTTCTCCCGTCTGTGCACTGACGGCGCGGCAGTCGTAGCCCACGGTGGTGTAGAGGTCGGTCATTCCCTGCAGGAAGGCTGCATCGTCGGGGTCGGCGAGCAGGTCGGTCTTGTTGAAGACGATGACGACGGGAATGCGGTAGGCTTCGGCAGAGGCAAGGAAGCGGTCGATGAAGGTGACGGGCGTCTCGGGACTGCGGAGCGTGACGACGAGGAAGCACTGGTCGATGTTTGCCGCCAGAATGTGCGACTGCTTCGACAGGTTGGTGGCACGCCGGATGACGTAGTTGCGCCGGTCTTCGATGTCGGCAATGAGGGCAGTGCCGTCGGGTTGCGGCAGAAATCCGACGCGGTCGCCGATGGCGACGGGGTTGGTGGAGCGGATGCCACGGAGGCGAAAGTTTCCTTTCACTTTCGCCTCCCAAGTGGTTCCGTCGTCGGCAAGGACGGTGTACCAACTGCCTGTGTTCCGAATGACGAGTCCGTGCATCAGACGGTCATGATTTCCTTGTTCTTCGCTTCGACCATGGCGTCGACCTGCTTGATGAACTTGTCGTGAATTTTCTGCACCTTCTCCTCGGCGTCCTTTTCCACGTCCTCGGGCACTCCGTTCTTCACGCTCTTCTTCAGTTTGTCAATGGCGTCGCGACGGGCGTTGCGGATGCTCACCTTTGCCGTTTCGCCTTCCTTGGCACACTGCTTGGTGAGTTCGCGGCGGCGTTCCTCGGTGAGGGGCGGAATGCCGAGACGGATGACTTCGCCATTGTTCTCGGGCATGATGCCCACCGACGAGTCGATGATGGCTTTCTCGATGGGGCGGAACATCGACTTGTCCCACGGCTTGATGGTGATGCTGCGGGCATCGGGCGTTGCCAGACTGGCTACGTTGGAGAGGGGCACCATGCTGCCGTAACTGTCGACGCGGACGGCGTCGAGAATGTGGACGTTGGCCTTGCCGGCACGGATGCGACCCAGTGTTTCTTCCAAGTGCATGGCTGCCAATTCCATGGCCTCTTCGGCGTTATCCAAATAGATTTTTACGTCTTCCATAATTGATGTGTATTGCGTTTAAGTGGTTAATCTTCGAGTATCTTGCAACCGTCGCACGGACGCATCTGCTTGAAGAAGTCGTTGCCCTTGTCGTCGACGAGGATGAAGGCGGGGAAGTCTTCCACTTCGATTTTCCAGATGGCTTCCATGCCGAGTTCGGGATATTCCACGCATTCGATGGACTTGATGTTGTTCTGTGCCAGAATGGCAGCGGGACCACCGATTGAACCGAGATAGAAACCGCCGTGCTTGCGGCAGGCTTCGGTCACCTGTTCCGTGCGGTTGCCCTTGGCAAGCATGATGAGCGATGCGCCGTGGTCTTGGAACTCGTCGACGTAGGGGTCCATGCGGTTTGCCGTCGTGGGCCCCATCGAGCCGCAAGGCATTCCGGCAGGCGTCTTGGCAGGGCCGGCGTAGTAGACGGGGTGGTCTTTCATGTACTGCGGCATGCCTTCGCCGGCGTCGAGGCGTGCCTTGAGTTTGGCATGCGCAATGTCGCGGCCGACGATAATGGTGCCGTTGAGCGACAGGCGCGTGCTGACGGGATATTGGCTCAGGAGTTTGCAGACCTCCGTCATGGGTTGGTTGAGGTCGACGCGCACGACTTCGCCCTCGCCGGCACGACGCAGTTCCTCCGGAATGAGTTCGCCCGGGTTGGTGTCCATGCGTTCAATCCAGATGCCGTCCTTGTTGATTTTGCACTTGATGTTGCGGTCGGCAGAGCAACTGACGCCCAAGCCGATAGGGCAACTTGCGCCGTGGCGCGGCAGACGGATGACGCGCACGTCGTGTGCCATGTACTTGCCGCCGAACTG
>JAFLUS010000127.1 GCA_022508685.1 Prevotellaceae bacterium
TGTGGTCGAAACTTTGCTTCCCAATGTTTTTAAGAATGCAAAGCAATAAAAACAACTTTTCTCCGTTACATATAGAAGAATGAATAGCAGAACACGGATGCTTTTGTGGCTGCTGCTGTGGCTTCCCGTCGGGAGCATGGCGCAGAACGACGTGCAGTTTGCCGACTACACGCGGCTGAAGTCGTACTACAACCCGGCTTCGTCGGGCACGGACGGCAAGCTCAACGTGGCTGGCGCCTACGCCATGCAGTTCGCCGGCTACGACAACGCGCCTGCCACGATGTACATCGGTGCCGACCTGCCTGTCTATTTCCTCAGTCCGCGCCACGGCGCCGGCATCAGTCTGCTGAGCGACAAGTTCGGCATGTTCTCCACGCAGAAGATTGCGCTGCAGTATGCCTACAACTTCAAGTTGGGGCAGAAGGGACGGCTTGCCATCGGCGTGCAGGCGGCGATGCTGACGGAGAAAATCGACCCGAACAACATCAAGTTGGAGGAGCAGAACGACCCGGCGTTCCCGTCGTCGGAGGTGAACGGCAACCATGCCGACTTTGCTGCCGGATTGTTCTATTATCATCCCCGATGGTGGGCGGGCGTGAGCAGCCAGCACTTGCTTGCACCCACTATCCAGATGCAGGACAAGTACGAATATGCGTTCGACCGCATGTATTATTTGATGGGTGGATGCAATATCCGGCTCAAAAACTCGTTACTTTCCTTACAGCCCTCTTTCATGGTGATGACCGACCTGACGGAATGGCGGGAGGACGTGCAGTGCAAACTGACCTACGAATACGAGGGACGGAGTTTCTACGCCGGAGTGGGCTACAGCCCCGACATCTCCACCACGTTCATGGTGGGCGGAAATTTCCACGGCGTCTGTCTCGGCTACAGTTATCAGATGTACACGTCGGGCATCGGGATGCTCAATGGCTCGCACGAAATCACCATCGGCTACCAAGCCGACCTCGACCTCTTCAAGAAGGGTCGCAACCGCCACAAGAGCGTGCGCTTCCTATAATAATAGTATGTAAGAATTGAAAACGACAAGATATGAAAAGACTTTTTGAAATCGTAGTCGCAATGACCATCGTGCTGCTCGTGTCGTGCATGGGCGGTACAAGCCGCAGCGGTTCTGGTGCCACAGGCGGCGAAGTGACGGGCGTCAGCGGCAGTTCCCTGCAAGAGCCTGCCCCCTACGGCATGGTGCTCGTCAAGCGGGGTTCGCTGAAAATGGGTAGCGAAAAGACCGACTCGCTGTGGGGCAAGCAGATGCCTATCCGCGAAATCTCGGTAGACGCATTCTGGATGGACGAACACGAGGTGACCAACTCGATGTACCGGCAGTTCGTGTTCTGGGTGCGCGACTCTATCATCCGCGAACGCCTTGCCGAAGTTGACGATACGTATAAGATAGAAGAGGACAAGAACGGCGACCCCATTACGCCGCAACTCAACTGGCGCAAGCCCATTCCGTGGAAAAATCCCGACGAAGACCAGCAGCGCGTGCTCGAAAGCGTCTACACCGTGCATCCGTTCGACGGAACGAAAATGCTCGATGCCAAGCAGATGAACTACCGCTACGAGGTGTTCGACTATGCCATGGCTGCACAGCGCAAGTACCGCCTCGACCCCGAAGAGCGCATCCTGAACACCGACATCGAGGTCAATCCCGACGACGTCGTGATGATTTCGAAGGATACGGCATACGTGGACGACGAGGGCAGAATTCACCGCGAAACCATCACCCGTCCGCTCTCTTCGATGTGGGACTTCGTCAACACGTACATCGTCAACGTCTACCCCGACACGACGTGCTGGGTCAACGACTTCCAGAATGCGGAGAACGAAATCTACATGCGCCAATACTTCAGCCACAGCAACTACAACCAATATCCCGTAGTGGGCGTGAACTGGGAACAGGCCAACGCATTCTGCAACTGGCGCACCGACTTCCTCATCCGCGGACTCGGCCCGAGCGCAAAATACATACAGCGCTACCGACTTCCCACCGAAGCCGAATGGGAATTTGCCGCCCGCGGCAAGGACGGCAACGAACTGCCGTGGACGCAAGAGGGCGTGAAGAGTGACAACGGCTGTTTCTACGCCAACTTCAAGCCCGACCGCGGAAACTACACGAGCGACGGCAACCTCATCACCTCGAGAGTGGGCATCTACAGCGCCAACTCCAACGGGCTCTACGACATGGCGGGCAACGTGGCGGAATGGACATCGACCGTATTCACCGAAGCCGGCGTCCTCTCCATGAGCGACATGAACCCCGAACTGCGATACAACGCTGCCAAGGAAGACCCCTACGCGCTGAAGCGCAAGTCCGTGCGCGGCGGTTCGTGGAAAGACCCCGAGAGTTTCATCAAGTCGGCATGGCGCTCGAGCGAATACCAGAACGTAGGCCGCTCCTTCATCGGCTTCCGCTGCGTCCGCTCGCAAGTAGGCACTGCCGGAAAAGCAAAAAAACAAAAGTAATTCCAACTCCACACATACAACTATGGGAAAGAAAAGAAAAAGCCTGAACGCCATTCAAGGCTGGCTGCATACAAAATCCGGACAGACCTTCCTCAATATCGCATATAGTTGGGGCGCATCCATCGTCATCCTCGGTGCACTCTTCAAACTGACGCACATCGCCGGTGCCGACCTCATGCTCTTCATCGGTATGGGAACGGAAGTCATCGTGTTCTTCATCTCCGGCTTCGACGTGCCATGGGAAGACGACGAAACGCCTGCAGCAACCCAAATCGCGTCTACCGAACTGCCCGAAGGGGAAGATGACGACAGCAGCGAACCCGTCGTCGTCGGTGGAAACATCGGTGGCGGCACCATCATCATCGGCGGTGGTGCACCGGCTGCGAACTACAATCCCGACGTGCACGGCGAAGCAACGGACGGCGGAAGCACGCCGATTGACGCAGCCGCACTCGCAGCATCCATTTCGTCCGTACAGATACCGCAACATCCGGGCATGACACCGGAAATGCAGGAAGCCACGGCTGCATATGTCAACCAGTTGAACGAACTGACCGACATTCTGAAGCAAGTAGCCGAACAGTCGGCACGCCTCACGCGCGACTCCGAAGAAATGGAGACGATGAACCGCACGCTCACCGGCATCAACCGCTTCTACGAAATGCAACTCCGCAGCGTAGGACAGCAGAGTGCAACCATCGACGACGTGAACACGCAGACCAAGCGTCTTGCCGAACAACTCGAAGAACTCAACGGCGTCTATGCCCGCATGGTAGAGGCTCTCAAAATGAAAGTCGGATAATCGCCGACCCTTGACTCCCCACCCACAATCTTCAATCAGAACACATGGGAATTCAGAAAAACAGGATATCGCCACGTCAGAAGATGATTAACCTGATGTACGTCGTGCTGATGGCCATGCTCGCCCTGAACGTGTCGTCGGACGTGCTCAACGGCTTCTCGCTGGTGGACGAAGGGCTGAACCGCTCTGCCAACAACGCGACGGAGCAGAACGCCGCCATCTATGCAGCCATGCAGACGGCGATGGACCAAAATCCGGAGAAAGTGCGCGACTGGTATGAAAAGGCACAGCAAGTGAAGGCCATGTCCGACTCTATCTACCAGTTTGCCGAAGACCTGAAATGGCGCATCGTGCGTGAAGTCGACGGCGACGAAGCGGACATCTACAACATCAACGGAAAGGAAAATCTGGAAGCCGCCACCCACGTCATGTTGGCTCCGGGCATCGGACAAGGCACTGCCCTCTTCAACGCCATCAACACCTACCGCGAACAGGTGCTGACCATGGTGAGCGATTCGGCACAGAGGAAAATCATCAGTTCCAACCTCTCCACCGAAGTGCCGCGAAAAGGCAAACTGCTGGGAAAGAACTGGCAAGAATACATGTTTGAAAACACGCCCGTAGCGGCTGCCGTCACCCTGCTCACGAAACTGCAGAACGACGTCCGCGCTGCCGAAGGCGAAATTCTCCACCAACTCATTTCGAACATCGACGTGAAAGACGTGCGCGTCAACGAAATCAACGCCTACGTCATCCCGAGTTCGCAAACCGTCGTCCGTGGAGGCAGATTCTCGGCACAGATTATCATGGCTGCCGTCGACACGACTTCGCGCCCCGAAATCTACATTGGCAACACGCTCATCTCGGCTACGAACGGCCGCTACGAAACGGTGTGCAACTCCGTGGGCGACTTCACCCTCCGCGGCTATCTGCAAATGCGCAACGGCGACGGCGAACTGATTAAGCGCGAATTTGTACAACCCTACACCGTGGTCGAACCCTCCGCAACCGTGTCTGCCACGATGATGAACATGCTCTACGCCGGTTACCAGAACCCTATCAGCGTGAGTGTGCCGGGCGTACCCGTGAACAAGATTAACGCCACCATGACGGGCGGAACGCTGACGAAGAAAGGCGACGGCAGTTACATCGCCACGCCGACCACCGTGGGCAACGACGTCACCATCACCGTGACGGCAGAGAACG
The DNA here is from genome assembly GCA_022508685.1 of Prevotellaceae bacterium. Lineage (GTDB taxonomy): Bacteria > Bacteroidota > Bacteroidia > Bacteroidales > Bacteroidaceae > UBA3839. The sequence goes on from JAFLUS010000127.1 coordinate 4,496, forward strand.
AAGGCCGTCAGCAGGAAATGGGACAATTCACGTTCCACGTGCGCAAACTGCCCGACCCCTCGGCATATATCGACGTGAAAGACGCAGCCGGCAATTCCAACCGCTACAAAGGCGGCATCCCCATTGCCAAGGCAGCCCTGCTCAACGCACAAGGCGTCAGTGCAGCCATCGACGACGGCCTGCTCGACATTCCCTTCCGCGTCACCAGTTTTGAAACCGTCTTCACCGACAACCTCGGCAACGCCCTGCTCGAGAAATCGGCAGGTGCAGCCTTCAGCGAACGCCAGCGCTCCATGATGCGCTCCCTCGCCCGCGGCAAGCGTTTCAACATCTCTCGCGTACACGCCACCGGTCCCGACGGCATCGAGCGCGTCCTGCCCTACGCCTTGGAGGTCATCGTCAATTAACACATCTGAATCCGAACCGAAAACAAAACCCTACAATATATGAAAACAGGTGCAATCCGAAATAGCGTTCTCTCGCGTGGCATCTTCGCCATCGCCATTGCGTTTCTCCTGAACACCGCCAACCTCTGCGCACAACCGCAGAAGACGCGCGTGCAAACCACCCGCAACAGGACGGAACAGCAAAAGAAAGAACAGGCCACGAGCCGTGCCGCACTCATGTTCCCCACCGCCGTTGCCGTGCCGGAGGAAGTGATGTGGCGTCGCGACATCTATCGCCAACTCGACCTCATGCAAGACCAGAATGCCGCGCTCTACTACCCGATGAAACCGCAAGGCGACCAGCAGAACCTGTTTACGGTGATGTTCCGCCTGTTCAGCACAGGACGTCTGCCCGTCTACGAGCCCAACCAAAGCGGTGTCGAAGATTTCAGTGCAGAAAACCGCATGCACTTCAAGACCTTCGTCGACAAATGGAGCGTGCCTTACGAAATGGAAGGCAACCGCTACAAGATTGAGGACATCGACATTCCCAGCGACGAAGTCAAAGGTTTCTACGTGAAGGAAAGTTCCTACTACGACCAGAACACCGCCACCTACCACACTCGCGTCACCGCTCTCTGTCCGCTCCTCTACCGCAGCGACGACTATTTCTCAATGGACGAACGCCAGTGGCCCCTCTTCTGGGTAAAAATGGAAGACATAGAACCCTACCTCAGCCAACACATGGTGATGACCTCCAACGTCAACAACGCCGCCACCATGTCAATGGCAGACTTCTTTGCCACCAACCACTACAAAGGCAAAATCTTCATGACGACCAACATGCAAGGAAAGTCTCTGCAACAGCAAGTGGCAGACCGCCAACGTGCTGAAGCCGACACGCTTGCCGTCGACGTCGACCCCGCAACAGCCAAGCAGAATGCACTGCTGAAGCAGGAACAAAACCTCATCGAACGCCAAATGGCTGACTTCGAAAAGCACATCTGGACTGCCCCCGTCGACAGTGCCGCCCTCGCGCAGCAAGACTCTATCAATGCTGCCGCCAAAAGCAAGAAAACGGCAAAGGCAAAGACCGACAACACGACAACGGCACGCAGTGCCCGCCGCTCTTCATCCTCCGAAGCCAAGCCGAAGAAGGAGAAAAGTTCATCCGGCGGAAGCAGCGGCGGTGGTTCATCCGCTCCCCGCGTCACCGTTCGCCGCCAACGTCACTAAACAGAACGACTATTCGACATCCGAACAGCAATTCGACATACGCAACGTGCGCCTTCC
>JAFLUS010000128.1 GCA_022508685.1 Prevotellaceae bacterium
CATCAGTTTTATTTTTACGTTGCAGAAGAAGTAACGCGATTGCGAAAGAAGGAAAAAGTCTGTGCCTATTCGGCTTCGAACTGCTGCCGCCACAGGCAGTAGGGACGGCGCATGAGGAATTTGTTGTAAAAGCGGTGGTCGCCAGTGAGTTCGCGACCTAAAAACGAGGGGCGTTCGTAGGGTTCGTCGGGCGAAGAGAGTTCGATTTCCGCCATGACGAGCCCTTCGTTGTCGCCGTGAAATTCATCCACTTCAATGGTGTGCCGTCCGTTGGGAACGAGCCAGCGCGTCTTGTCGATGCGTCCCGGACGGCAGAGGTTCATGAGTTGGCGACCGTCGTCGAGCGATACTTCGGTTTCGAATTCGTAGCGCGAAAGTCCGTCGTCGGTGGAAGGCCCCTTGATGGTGAGGTAGGCACGTTCGTCGCGGATGCGGACGCGGACGGTGCGACCGGGAGCCGTCTCAAAATAACCTTGCTCTATGTGGGTGTGGCTTTTCGCCAAGTGTTTGTAAGGTGCGCAGACGAGGAATTTGCGCTCGATTTCCATGCTCATGACGGGGTGCGATTATTGTTCGGCGGTGCCGGCAAATTCCATGAGATATGCCTTGATGAAGTCGTCGATTTTGCCGTCCATCACACCCGTGACGTCCGATGTCTGGTAGTTGGTGCGGTGGTCTTTCACGCGTCGGTCGTCGAAGACGTAGGAACGGATTTGGCTTCCCCATTCGATTTTCTTCTTTCCGGCTTCGATTTTTGCCTGTGCTTCCATGCGCTTTTTCAGTGCGCGGTCGTAGAGTTGGGAGCGGAGGAGGCGGAGGGCATTTTCGCGGTTTTCCAACTGCTTGCGCGTCTCGGTGTTTTCGATGAGGATTTCTTCTTCCTCGCCGGTGTCGGGGTCGACGTACTGATAGCGCAGACGGACGCCGGTTTCGACCTTGTTGACGTTCTGTCCTCCTGCTCCGCTGCTTCGGAACGTGTCCCACGAGAGTTTGCTCTTGTCGACGACGACTTCGATGCTGTCGTCGACGAGGGGCGTGACGAATACGCTGGCGAAGGAGGTCATGCGTTTGCCTTGTGCGTTGTAGGGGCTGACGCGGACGAGGCGATGCACCCCGTTCTCGCCTTTGAGGAAACCATAGGCTTGGTCGCCTTCGAGTTCCATGGTGACGGTCTTGATGCCGGCTTCGTCGCCGTCTTGGTAGTTGCTGATGTTGACTTTGTAGCCGTGTGCCTCTGCCCAGCGTTGGTACATGCGCATGAGCATCTGCGCCCAGTCCTGACTTTCGGTGCCGCCGGCTCCGGAGTTGATTTTCAGCACGGCGTCCATGCCGTCGGCTTCTTCGCGCAGCATGTTCTTGAGTTCGAGGTTTTCTATCAGTCGGATGGCTTCGGCATAGTCGGCATCGACTTCGTCTTCGGTGACGAGTTCTTCCTTATAATAATCGAAAGCGAGTTCGAGTTCTTCGGCGGCAGTGTGTACTTCGTTGTAGCCGTCAATCCATTTGCGGAGGTCTTTCACCTTCTTCATCTGCGCTTCTGCGGCTTTTGCGTCGTCCCAGAAGTCGGGAGCCTGTGTGCGCAGTTCTTCTTCTTCGACTTCCACCAGTTTCTGTTCGATACCGAGATAGCGGTGGAGGGCTTCGGTACGTTCCTTCACGTCTTTCAGTTGTTCTGCTGTAATCATGTCGGTCGGTCGTTTTGAATATTTGGTGCAAAGTTACGGATTTTTTCCGAAAAACGGAAAGCGCGTGTGGAGTTGGCGGGGTTCGGACGGGGCAAAATTTGTGTATGTCGGCGGAAAAGCCTAACTTTGCCTTGTTTTAACGGAAAATGAAGAAGCAATGAAATATAGTTTCAGACGATGGATGGCAGCGCTGCTGTTGCTGCTGCCGATGGCGGCACAGGCGCAGTTCTTCGATTTTGGTTTTCGCGACCCGTTCTTCGCTCCGCGCGTGCAGCAACGGCAGGAGAAGGTGACGCCACCCGCGTTCAAAGGCGGGAAGGAAGGCGTGGAGAAGTTTCTGAAAAAGCAGTTTCGCAATCCCGAAGGTGCAGAGCGCCGCGACGGACAGGTCGTGGTGGCTTGCATCGTGTCGGAGAAGGGTAGGGTGAAGGAGACGCACCTCGTGCGCAGCATGGGCGGTGCATGGGACAGCGAAGCGCAGCGCGTATGCCGAAAGATGAAGTTTCAGCCGGCACGGCAGGGCAAGAAGAAGGTGAAGGGACGCTACGACGTGACGTTCCCTATCCGACGCGGACGCCTGTCGTTCTCCACACTCGCCACCGTCGATTTGTAGCCATGTAGGCAATGACGTCCGTCGTGCGTCGTTTCCCTCTGCCGTCGGAGGCTTTTCCCTATGGCGGTTGCGGCAAAACCCGAAAAAACACGATGCGACGGAAAAAGTCGGTGCAAACGTTTGGCGCGAATGAAAAATATCGTCTATCTTTGCGTCGAGAATAGCAAAAACAGGTTGAACCAATTAAAGTGTAGTATGATGAAGAAGATGTACAACTACTTGGTGCTGCTGGCAGCACTGACCATGGGACTGACGTTTGCGTCGTGCGACGATGAAGATGTAAGCATCGCCATGAATCTCTCCGGCGACTGGCAAGGCGACTTCGGAATGTACTTTTCCGATGGTTGGCGAGAATATGATGCCGCATATACCTACCTGCGTTTCACTCCTCGCTATGACTATGCCACGGAAGGCATGGGCGAAGAAATCGATTTCTTCGACTTCCGCAGCCCCATCCGCAGTCAGAGTTTCCTGTTCAAGTGGCGCGTGGTGAATGGTGTACTGCAATTGCGCTACCTCTATGCGCCCGAACTCGACGTCGACATCCGCAACTATGTGATGGACCGCAACTATTTCAGCGGACGCGTGGCCAACACGACGTTCACGTTGGGCAAACTCTACGACTATTATGGCTGGTACGGCAGCACGTATGACGACTATTATGGTCACTACAACGACTATTACGGCTACGGCGGCTATGGCGATTACGGCTACAATCGCGACTACTATTATTATGGTAAGACGCGCACGGCAGATGCCGACTCCACCGACACGGCGTCAGCACCGACCATCACGATGGGACGCCGCTTCAAGTAAAGACCACACGGCACGGCATGTTTTGCCATACACATTTCCTAACCGACTCTGCGCCAACTGCGTAGGGTCGGTTTTTCGATGCCGTTTCCATGCTGCCGCACCGCCTTTGAAATTGCGCTGCGAAGGACGTGAAATTCGTTGCCTGACAAAATTTTATTCCGTGCCTAACGAAAAAAAATTGCGTGCCTGACGAATTTTTGTTTGTTGCCTGACAAATAAAACTTCGTTGCCTGACAAATTTCACGTCCTCCGCAGAGGAAAAAATGCAGGGTCGTCATGCAAAAAAACGGAAAAAATGTTGGAGGGTTCATAAAAAAGACGTACCTTTGCACCGCTTTTCACGGAGACACCCAGTTTTGTAACCGCCTACAAACCGTGTCCCAGTGTGAAGCAAATTGGCGAGATAGCTCAGCTGGTTAGAGCGTCGGATTCATAATCCGAAGGTCAAGGGTTCAAGTCCCTTTCTCGCTACAGAAGCGACGACTGACAGGCTTACGACAAGCACATCAGTCGTCGTTTTCGTTAAAAATGAGGGCGAAAACGCATTTTTTCGACTTCGAATGGCAGCACTTTCAAATTTTATCCGTAACTTTGCAGCCGCTTTAGCGAAGCCGCTGGTGAGATGAAGAGAGACTCACGAATGCTTCGTTGGAACCAATAACCAAACAAAGAAACCAACAAAATTCAGAAACAATGGATTTAATGAAAGTTGCCGAAGAGGCATTTGCTACTGGCAAGGAGTTCCCTAAGTTCAAGGCAGGCGACACGATTACTGTAGCATACAAGATTATCGAAGGCTCGAAAGAGCGTATCCAGTTGTATCGTGGCGTTGTCATCAAAATCAACGGCGAAGGTACAAAGAAGCGTTTCACAGTGCGCAAGATGTCGGGAACGGTAGGCGTAGAACGTATCTTCCCGCTCGAATCACCCAACATCGAATCGATTGAAGTGAACAAAATCGGTAAGGTACGCCGTTCAAAGATTTACTACCTGCGCGGCCTGACCGGAAAGAAAGCACGCATCAAGGAAAAGATTGTTCGCAAGACAACCGAAGCCTAAACCGCTTTCACCAAGCATCATAAGGCATCTGCATCATCGTGGCAGATGCCTTTTTTTTCGTGCGAAAATTTCGGCGGTTCGGAAAAAGTATGTAAATTTGCAATATCATTCATTCACCCTAACACACATACTATGGGAAAATTAGTCATCAACTCCTACGATGAATTTGCCTCGCACCTCGGAGCCGTGCTGGGCACCAGCGAATGGCTCGAAGTGACACAGGAACGCATCAACCTCTTTGCCGACGCCACCCTCGACCACCAATGGATACACGTCGACGTGGAACGTGCACGCACCGAAAGCCCCTACAAATCGACCATTGCGCACGGCTACCTCACACTCTCGCTTCTGCCCCATTTGTGGGACCAGATTATCGAAGTGAACAACCTGAAGATGATGGTCAACTATGGCATGGACAAGATGCGCTTCGGACAACCGGTCGTAACCGGCAGCAGCGTCCGCCTCGTCACCACCCTGCAATCCATCGTCAACCTTCGCGGCACGTGCAAGGCCGAAATCAAGTTCACCATCGAAATCAAGGACGCACGCAAACCCGCACTCGAAGGCGTCGCCACATTCCTCTACTACTTCAACAACTAAACGCAGGTGTTGCGACTGCTTGCAACAATTGCCTCCCTCTTCATGTGCTGTGGCATCGCCATGGCACAGACCGATGTTGCCGTTACCGATACGACGGAAACGGACGCCTTCGTCGTCGTTGACACCACCGACCACCGCCACCCGACCGACTCCGTGCTGCCGACCGAGCGCGTGTTCGACCTCATCGACACCCTCTTCGTCCGTCTGCCCCTCATGACGGAACAAATCACCGATTCGCTCGACATCCCCATCACCAAGTTCCAACGCATGAGCCTGTGGAAACGGCAACGCCTGTTGGTCAAATTCTTCGGCAACAAAATCGACAAACTCAACGAAGTCGACACCACCTACATCACGCCCCAACTCTACGATTACGCCTTCATGCTGCAGAACACGAACACGTTCGAAAGTTTCACCATCCGTAGCACAGGCGACAAGAAGCAGTCGCTCCGCTTCGCCCCTAACCCCACCTTCCGGCTCGGAGGCTACTTCGGATGGCGATGGCTGTTCCTCGGCTACACCTTCGACATCAACCGCCTCTTCGGTTCCCAACGCGGCAACACGCACAAGACCGAAGTCGACCTCAGCCTCTACACCTCGCGCATCGGCATCGACTTCTACTATCGCCAGACGGGCAACGACTTCCACTGCGTCAACCTCAACAGCCTCTTCACCGCAGCCCACCCCCGACCGGCAGGCATCAGCAACGATTTCAGCGGACTCGACCTGCAAACGCGCGGGTTCAACGTCTACTACATCTTCAACCATCGCCGTTTCTCCTATCCTGCAGCCTTCTCCCAAAGCACCGTGCAGCGTCGGTCGGCAGGCACCATTAAACTCGGCTTTTCGTTCACTCACCACCGCATCGCCTTCGACTACAACAAACTCGACAGCCGCATACACGCAGTCATCGACCCCACCATGCTCTTCAGCAAGGTGAAATACAACGACTACAACATCAACGTCGGCTACGCCTACAACTGGGTATTCCGCCGCAACTGGCTCGCGTGCGCCTCGCTCTCGCCCGGCTTGTCCTACAACGTCACATATTACAAAACCGGCGATACGGAATATGCTGAAGGCAGCCTCAATTTTCCGAAACTCCACAATTTCAGCCTCGACAAACTCAATCTGGACTTCATCACCCGCATCGCCGTCGTGTACAACAACACCCACTATTTCGCCGGCCTTTCCTTCATCCTCCATTCCTTCGACTACAAGAACCGCAGCATCCGGTTCAACAACAGTTTCGGTTCCGTCAACGTCTACGCGGGCTTCAATTTCAAGAGAAAACGGCAGTAAACAAAAAAATCACAACTTGTTGAAGTTGTGATTTTCTTTTGTGGTACCACCAGGATTCGAACCGGGGACACACGGATTTTCAGTCCGATGCT
>JAFLUS010000129.1 GCA_022508685.1 Prevotellaceae bacterium
AAGCCGTAAAATGGTTTCGAAAAGCTGCAGAACAAGGAGATGTTGATGCGCAAAAAGGATTGGCACAATGTTATTATTCCGGAAAAGGTATTGAACAAAATAATGCTGAAGCTATGACATGGCATCGTCAAGCTACAGAACAAGGAAATACTGATGCCTTAACCATTTTAAATTCTCAACCTCAATTCGCACCCAAAGACAATATAGTTATAAAAGATACTTTGGAACATAAAAAAGGTCCATTGCTTTTATTGGGGGAATCCATAGAAAGGAAGAGAAGGGAGATGGAAATCATCAAAGAAGCAAAAGCTGCAGCCCCCAAATTTGGATTATAAAAAATTATGAGACCTTATTTTGCTTTCTTCTCCCAAGAAAGAAGAAAGTGATACAAGGAACGGAAAAAACGGACAGGCTTCCGGGCTGATTAACGGAAGAACGGCGCGAAGGCAGTGTTGAGTTCGTCGCAGTCGGAGAGACGGCCGTTGATGAGGCAGACGGTGTCGACTTGGGCGCGAAGACAGAGTTTGTGGTCGGAAGCGCGGAAGATGTCCTGCATGAAGACGTACTTGACGCCGTCTTTCTTGAGCCACAGACAGGAGTCGAATTCATCGCCGCTGCGCAAGGGGACTTTGAACTGCATGGCGATGCGGGCGACGACGCAGTCGATGCCGCGGGCATGGAGGTCGGCGAAACTGATGCCGTGGGCAAGCAGGAATTCGTGGCGGGTGTGCTCGGTGTAGTGCTGATAGTTGGCGTTGTTGACGATGCCTTGCAAGTCGCATTCGTAGTCGCGCACCTTGAGGCGGAGCGTGTAGACGTATTTATCCATGATTGGGCGGTATTTTGGGGCAAAGTTAGTAAAAAGTGTGTCAACAACGGGGCTGAACATCTTAAAAAGTGTTGAAAAAGGGGCTATATGTGCTTTTTTTCGTATCTTTGCGAGTTAGAACGAACATTAACTCAATAGAATAGATATGAAAACGTACAAATGGGTGAACAACGTGACGGGCTGGCTGATTTTTGCCATTGCCGCGTTCACGTATTGTTCGACGATTGAGCCGACAGCCAGTTTCTGGGACTGTCCGGAGTTTATTTCTACCGCAGTGAAGCAAGAAGTGGGACACCCGCCGGGTGCACCGTTCTTCATGCTGTTCGGCAAGTTGTTCTCGGTGTTTGCCGGCGACGCCACGCAGTATGCGAAGATGATTAACATCATGTCGGCACTGCTGTCGGCGGGCTGTATCCTGCTGCTGTTCTGGAGCATCACCCACTTGGCACGCAAACTGATGGTGCGCGACGACGAGACGGAAATCGGCGGCGGCAAACTCACTGCCATCATGGCGAGCGGAGTGTGCGGTGCGCTCATCTATACTTGGAGCGACACCTTCTGGTTCTCTGCCGTCGAGGGCGAAGTCTATGCGTTCTCGAGTTTCTTCACGGCACTGGTGTTCTGGCTCATTCTCAAGTGGGAGGACAATGCCGACCGCCCGCACAGCGACCGCTGGCTCGTGCTGATTGCCTATCTCGTGGGCTTGAGCATCGGCGTGCACCTGCTCAACCTCCTGTGCATTCCCGCCATCGTGCTCGTCTATTACTATAAGAAGAGCAAGGAACCGACGCTGAAGGGTTCGCTTGCCGTACTGGGCGTGTCGGTGGTCATCGTCGCAGCCGTGCTCTACGGCATCGTTCCGGGCATCGTGAAGATAGGCGGATGGTTCGAACTGCTGTTCGTCAACGTGTTCGGAATGCCGTTCAACAGCGGTCTGTACGTCTACCTCGTGCTGCTCGTCGGCACGCTCGTGGCATCGCTCGTGATGACGCAGCGTGCGAAGAACAAGCCGGCAATGATTGGGCTCTTCATCGCGAGCACCATCCTGTTGGGCATTCCGTTCTACGGACACGGATGGGGCAGCGTCATCATCGGCGTCATCGTCGTTGCAGCCCTCGTGCTCCTGCTGCTCAACAGCAAGAAGGTGACGGCACGGCTGCTCAACACGACACTGCTCTGCATGACGCTCATGGCCATCGGCTACGCCAGTTATGCCGTCATCGTCATCCGTTCGACAGCCAATCCGCCGATGGACCAGAACTCGCCCGAGGACGTGTTCTCGCTCGGCATATACCTCGGCCGTGAGCAGTATGGCGACCGCCCGCTGTTCTGGGGACCGACCTACGCCTCGCAACCGGAAATCGTGGAGGACGGCGAAGGAAACCTCGTCTACAACATGGAGGACGGCGACCCCATCTATCAGCGTCATGAGAAAATCAATCCCGACGAACCCGACCGCTACGAAATCGTAGGCTACAAGAAGGAATATGTCTACCCGAGCAACCAATGCATGCTCTTCCCGCGCATCTACTACAGCATGCCGCCCTATCCCGAACTCTACAAGCAATGGATAGGCGACCCCAACACGCACTCCGTGCAGGTCAAGATACCGGGACACTACGACGAATTTGTCGACATCCCCTCGCAAGCCGACAACATGCGCTACTTCTTCAGTTACCAAATCGGTTTCATGTACTTCCGCTACTTCATGTGGAACTTCGCCGGACGGCAGAACGACATCCAGTCGCAAGGCGAGGCTGAACACGGCAACTGGATTACGGGCTTCAGCGCGTTCGACAACTGGATGCTGGGCGACCAGAGCCTGCTGCCCTCCGAACTGCAGAACAACAAGGGACACAACGTGTTCTACTGCATGCCGCTGCTGCTCGGTCTGCTCGGACTCTTCTGGCAAGCCTACCGCGGCAAGCGCGGCATCCAGCAATTCTGGGTAGTGTTCTTCCTCTTCTTCATGACGGGACTGGCGATTGTCGTCTACCTCAACCAACTGCCACGACAGCCGCGCGAACGCGACTACGCCTATGCCGGCTCGTTCTACGCCTATGCCATCTGGTGCGGACTCGGCATCGCTGCCATCTACCAATGGCTGAAGACCATGCTGCAGAACCGCCTTGCCAAGCGCACGGCCTCCATCCTCGCTGCCACCATTGCCGTCATCCCTGCCCTCGCCGTTCCACTCCAGATGGTGAGCCAGACATGGGACGACCACGACCGCAGCGACCGCTACTTCTGCCGCGACTTCGGACTCAACTATCTGGAAACCATACCCCACGACGGCGTGATTTACACCAACGGCGACAACGACACCTTCCCGCTGTGGTACAACGAAGACGTCGAAGGCAACCGCACGGACGTCCGCGTCTGCAACCTCTCGTACCTGAACACCGACTGGTACATCGACCAGATGCTTCGTCCGGCATTCGAAGGCGAAGGCGCCTCGTCGCCACTGCCCATCAGTTGGAAACGCTACGAATACGTTGAAGGACAACACACCGACACGTACGTCAATCCGCCCGTCAACAACTGGTACGACGAGTACAGCGCACCGCGAACGAAAGAATACGTACAGGCGTTCTACGAACTCTACCCCGAAGAAGCAAAGGCCATCTGGGGCGAAGAACCCTTCGAACTCAACAACGCCATCGACAAGTTCGTGCTCAACCACGGCACAGCCGATAAAATCAGCCAACTGCCCGAAGACCTGCGCGACATGGCAGAGCGCGTGCCCCAAGGCTGTCTGCCCTCCGACACGCTCTATCTCAACGTCGACAAGGAAGCCGTGCGGAAGTCGGGCATGCAGATACCCAACGACTCCATTCCCGACCGCATGTACATCAGCCTCGCCGGCAAGTCGCGCGTGTACAAGAACTTCATCATGATGCTCGACATGATAGGTCAAAGCAACTTCTCGCGCCCCCTCTACATGTCCACCACGGTAGGCGCCGAAAACTACGGCGAACTCTACAAGCACTTCATACAGGAAGGCATGGCATGGCGCATCACGCCCTTCACGTATGAGCAGAACCGCGTGCAGACGACCGTCGTCGACACCGACAAGATGTACGACAACATGATGAACAAGTTCCGCTACGGCAACCTCTCGCAACCCGGACTCTACATCGACGAAACCTCCATGCGCATGTGCTACACCCACCGCAAATGGTTCGCCCTGCTCGCCGAAGCCCTCGTCAAGGAAGGCAAGATGCAGAAAGCCATCGAAGTGCTCGACCGCTGCGAAAAGGAAATCCCGTCGTACAACGTGCCCCACTGCTTCGAAAGCGGCTCTTTCTTCCTTGCAGAATACTACATCGAAGGAGGCAAGTACCAGAAAGCCGTCGCCATCCTCGAAGACCTCGAGAAGCGTTCCGCAGAATACGCCACATGGTACAACCAGTTGAGCGACAACCGATTTGCAGCCGTCTTGTTCGACAACACCCAGCACATCAAAATCCTCGCCAGCATTGCGCAAATGTACGACGACATGAGCAAAGCCGACAAGAAGCACGGCAAGGAAATGGAAAAACGACTCAAGCGCGTCAACGACACCCTCACGCCGCTCTACCAAACCTTCGCCAACCGATGCAACGCCCTCGGACTGGACCCACTCGGCTACTGATATGCTGATAGAACAACCCGGCAAATGGCTCCGTTGGCTCTATCCGAGCGCCATCTGGAGGATGGACCCGAAAGAAAAGGCAGTCTACATCACCTTTGACGACGGGCCCATCCCCCAAGCCACGCCATGGATACTCGACACGCTCGACCGCTACGGCGTGAAAGCCACCTTCTTCATGGTCGGCGACAACGTCGCAAAATACCCCGAACTCTATGCCGACGTCGTCCGTCGCGGACACCGCGTCGGAAACCACACCCACAACCACATCAAGTTCGCCCGCACCACGTCGCGCCAATACCTCGCCAATGTCGCAAAAGCCGACCAACTCATCCACTCCCAACTCTTCCGACCCCCACACGGCTGGATGACCAACCCCCAATACATCCGGCTGCGCCACCGCTACACCATCATCATGTGGGACGTCGTCACCCGCGACTACTCCAAATGGATGACAGCCGACGACATCTACCACAACGTGCAGACCTACACACGCAACGGCTCCATCATCACCTTCCACGACTCACTCAAGAGCATCGACAAACTCCGCACAGCCCTCCCGCGCAGCATCGAGTGGCTGCAGCAGCAAGGCTACACCTTCAAAATCTTCGACGAAAACCAGCCGTGGAGCCGACACCTCAAATAACCCCGAACGGCGTCATCGACGCACGACGCCTCAAGGCACTCGCCGCCCACCTCGGCTTCACCGCCTGCGGCATCGCACCCGCCACCCCCGTCGACGACACCACCGCCGACACCCTCCGCCACTGGATAGCCGAAGGCCACAACGGCACCATGCACTACATGGCAAACCACACCCAACTCCGACTCGACCCCACCCAACTCCTCCCCGCAGCACGCAGCATCATCGCCGTTGCCCTCAACTACTATCCGCAACAGCAACTCACACCCACCCAATACCAATTCGCCTACTACGCCTACGGCACCGACTACCACGACGCCGTCAAAAACCGACTGCGCACACTCGCCGCACACCTCCACCCCGACTTCACACCCAACACCTCTACACCCAACGCCCACACACCCGCCACACCCACCACCAACACCGACACCACCACCAACAACACACCCACCTCCGCCACCGGCACACCCCCCTACCTCATCTGCTGCGACACCAAACCCCTCCTCGAACGCCACTGGGCATGGCGAGCCGGACTCGGCTGGACAGGCAAGAACACCAACCTCATCATCCCCAACGCCGGCAGTTACTTCTTCCTCGGCGAAATCATCACCACCCTCCCCGCCGACCACTACGACACACCCCTCCCATCCCGCTGCGGCACCTGCGACCACTGCCTCCGCGCCTGCCCCACCGGCGCCCTCTGCCGTCCCCACCACCTCGACGCACGTCGCTGCCTCTCCTACCTCACCATCGAACACCGCGGCGACATCCCCCCACACCTGCACACCGCCCTCGGCACCACCATCTACGGCTGCGACCGCTGCCAGCAAGCCTGTCCCCACAACCGCAGCGCCCGTCCCACCACCATCCCCGAATTCGCCCCGTCCCCCCAGTTCCTCGCCATGCAACCCGCCGACTGGCAGCACCTCACCCCCGACACCTACCGCCAACTCTTCCGCCATTCCGCCGTCAAACGTGCCAAATACGACGGCCTCATGCGCAACATCGCCTGCGCCACTCCACCCTCCGCCACATAGCCG
>JAFLUS010000013.1 GCA_022508685.1 Prevotellaceae bacterium
GCGTATGCATAAGCGTGTTCACGTTTATGCGCACGCCGAAAACGAGTTGTGCGACAGGCTTTTTCGAATGCTTCATTTCCCCTGAAAATGATGCCCCACCACCCTTCCGCCGTACACTGCCACAAAGATTTTAGTTGCGAAATTCGCAACTAAAATTTGCCAAAAGTCTGAAAAACGGGGATTTTTTACATTTTTTTATTAAAAAACGCCTACATTCTTTGACAATTCTGAAACATTCCTTTACTTTGCAAGCATGAAGAAGCGAACCATCGTCATTTTGGCTCTCGTCATGGGAGTGACCTTCATCGGACTGCTGGTGATGCAGATGCGCTATGTGGAGGAGGTACTCAACATGCGCCGGCAGCACTTTGAGGAATCCGCAAACCGCGCACTCAAGACGGTGGCTCACGACTTGGAGTTGGAGGAGACGGCGCAGTACCTGCTCAACAAGCCGACACCGACGACTGCCGTTGCCGACACTGCAACGGCTGCCGCTGTACACTCCGACACGCTCGACACCTACAGCACGACATCGACCATCTCCGGCGAATACTATACGAAGCGCAATGCACAGGGCAGCACCGGCGCGGCTGCCAAAGAGGCACTCCGTCGGCAATACACTTACGAGAAGGACCTCATCGATGAAATCATCTATTCTATCCTCCACACCACCGGCGACCGTCCGCTGCAAGACCGCATCGACTTCCGCCGACTGGACCAGAGTCTGAAGTCGGAACTGACGAACAACGACATCAACCTCGGCTACCACTTTGCCGTATACACCAACAACGGACGTTGCGTATATCGTTGCCCCGACTACAGCGACGAAGGTAGCGAACTCACATTCGAGCAACCGCTGTTCCGCAATGCCGACGTGAAGAACATGGGCGTGCTGAAAGTCCATTTTCCGGAATTCAGCCGCTACGTCTACCGCTCCATTACGTTCCTCACGCCCGCCATCGTGTTCACGCTCATCCTCCTCGTCACGTTCATCATCACCATCGTGCTCGTGTTCCGCCAAAAGAAATTGTCGGAAATGAAGAACGACTTCATCAACAACATGACGCACGAGTTCAAGACGCCCATCTCCACCATTTCGCTGGCAGCACAGATGCTCAACGACGACACCGTTGCCAAGTCGCCAACCATGCTGAAACGATTGTCGAACACCATCAGCGACGAGACGAAGCGCCTGCGTTTTCAAGTCGAGAAAGTGCTGTTGCTCTCCATCTATGAAGACCAGACGGCACGGCTGAACCTCACGGAAATCAACGCAAACGAAGTCATTGCCGGCGTCATCCACACGCAGACGCTCAAAGTGACGAAGGATGGTGGAAAAATCGTTTCACACCTCAATGCCGAAGACCCTATCGTCATGGTCGACGAGATGCACTTCACCAACGTCATCTTCAACCTCATGAACAATGCCATCAAGTATCGGCGGATGGACGTGCCGCTGGAACTCACCGTCGCCACATGGAACGAACCCCGCCACTTCTGCATCAGCATCAAGGACAATGGCATCGGCATCAAGAAAGAAAACCTGAAAAAAATCTTTGAAAAGTTCTACCGCGTCCACACCGGTAACCGACACGACGTCAAAGGATTTGGACTCGGGCTGGCATACGTCAAGAAAATCATCAACGACCACAAAGGCACCGTCCATGCCGAAAGCGAACTCGGCATCGGCACCACCTTCATCATCCGACTGCCCCTGCTCAATCCCGCCAACTGACCCTCTCCACATTCCTCACCCAATTGTCAACAATAACGATTAACCCTCATAAACTCACACAACTATGGAAGAAAACTTTGAAGACGTCAGCATCCTGTTATGCGAAGACGATGAAAACCTCGGTATGCTGTTGCGCGAATACCTCGAAGCCAAAGGCTACAGAGCCGAACTCTGCGCAGACGGCGAAGAAGGCTACACCGCTTTCTGCAACCAACATTTCGACCTCTGCATTCTCGACGTGATGATGCCGAAGATGGACGGATTCACCCTCGCCAACAAAATCCGCGAAATGGACCCCGACATCCCATTCATCTTCCTCACCGCAAAGACTCTCATCGAGGACGTTCGCAACGGCTTTGAACTCGGAGCCGACGACTACATCACCAAGCCCTTCCGCATGGACGTCGTCGTGCTGCGCATCGAAGCCATCCTGCGTCGTGTACGTGGAAAGAAAAACGCCAACGACACCATCCGGAAAATCGGAAAGTTCACCTTCGACACGCAAAAGCAGATGCTCACCATCGGCGACACGCAGCATAAACTCACGACCAAGGAATCGGAACTGCTCACGCTCCTCAGCAACAAGGTGAACGAACTACTCCCGCGCGAATACGCCCTCAAGAACATCTGGATTGACGACAACTATTTCAACGCCCGCTCCATGGATGTCTACATCACCAAACTGCGCAGGCACCTCAAACTCGACCCCAACGTCGAAATCCTCAACGTGCACGGAAAAGGCTACAAACTCGTCATCAGTTAATCTCTCGCACTGCGCTACGCAGCACGACACACACAGACAGCATCGTCGGAACGCCCGCATCGCGGCAAACGTTCCGACGATGTTTTTTCTTTTGACGGTGTTTTTCAGCCCACCCCACACTGCCCCGTCGCCTCTTCATTATCTTCTCACGCGCGCGTGCGCACGTATATATATATGTATGCAACAAGAAAGCGGACATCCGAATACTCGGACATCCGCATATCATGTTACACCTGTGGACAGCCATGCCGCCACACTACGTTGCAACGCTTATTCCTCTTCCAACGGGAGATACTTGTTCAGCAGAATGTGAGCCAACAGACCCACCACAACCAACACGGCACTGCCAGTCGTATACCAATTCTGGTCCAACAAGTCACCCATTGCGGGAACAGCCGTTCCCAAAATCGAAAGAAGTGCGCCCAAGACAATGAGAACCACTCCCAAGTTTTTCAAAAATGTATTCATTGTATTTTTCGTTTTAATTAATTCAACGTCATATTGCGATTGCAAAATAACGAAATTTTGCGCAGAAAGCGAAACATTTAACCACTTTTTTTGCTACAGCCCACAAAATTCTACCTTTTCAAGAGATTTTTTACAAAAAAGCCGACGAAACGATGCGTATCCCAAGAAAAAGTCGTAACTTTGCAACCGCTTTGCGCGCCGATGCGCCTCACGGGCACAACCGACGCCAAGCACCATTATTCACAAACAAACATTAACAAACGTATGAATCAGTACGAAACCGTTTTCATTCTCACTCCCGTTTTGTCTGACGAACAGACAAAGGAAGCGGTAGAAAAAATCAAAGGCCTGCTGACCGGCGCTGGCGCAGAAGTGTTCAGCGAAGAAAACTGGGGCCTGAAGAAACTGGCATACCCCATTCAGAAGAAGACCACAGGCTTCTACGGAATGTTGGAGTACAACGCCGACCCCTCAGTGATTAAGAATTTCGAGTTGCAGTTGCGCCGCGACGAGCGTGTGCTCCGCTACATCACAGTCAAGAACGAAAAGTACGCTGCTCAATATGCAGAGAAGCGTCGTAACAAAAAGAAGGAGGCATAATCATGGCAGCACCACAGACATCTGAAATTCGCTATCTCACCCCGAACGCAGTCGACGTGAAGAAGAAGAAATACTGCCGATTCAAGAAGAGCGGCATCAAGTACATCGACTACAAAGACCCCGAATTCCTCAAAAAATTCCTCAACGAGCAAGGCAAAATCCTGCCCCGCCGCATCACCGGCACCTCGCTGAAGTACCAGCGTCGTGTGGCACAAGCCGTAAAGCGTGCACGCCACATCGCACTTCTTCCATTCGTAACCGACTTGATGAAATAAAAAGGAGGACAACAGCATGAAAATTATACTGAAAAAAGACATCCAAGGTTTAGGCTTCAAGGATGATGTCCTCATCGTGAAGGACGGATACGGCCGCAACTATCTTCTTCCGCAGGGAATGGCAGTGCTCGCCACTGACAAGGCCCTCAAAATGCTCAACGAAGAACTGAAGCAGCGTGCCCACAAACTGGCAAAAATCAAAGCCGACGCAGAAGCAGCAGCAAAGAAATACGAAGGCGTTACACTCGTCATCGCAGCCAAAGTTTCTGACGGCAAGAACATCTACGGCTCCGTAGGCGCAGCACAAATCGCAGAAGCACTCGCAGCCAAAGGTATTGAAACCAACACGAAGCAAATCGTCTTCAAGGCAGTGAAAGAACTCGGCAAGTACGTAGCAGTCGTACAACTCCACAAGGAAGTTGCCGTAGAAATTCCGTTTGAAGTGATTGCTGAAAACGCTCCTGCAACACCCGAAGCAGCACCCGTTGCCGAAACGGCAGCACCTGCAGAGGAAGCAGCAGCCGAAGTTGCCGAAGAACCGGCGGCAGAGGTTTCCGAAACAGAAGCAGAAGCATAACATCACGTACATATCTTTGAGGGCTGACTTGTTGAAAGCCAGCCCTCTTTGTTTTCTCCGTCATCCTACACCATTCCCTACATGAACGCACACCATTTCCGCAAGATACGCCGCGGCATCGTCCTGACGGCACTCGTCTTTATTTTTTCGTCCCTGTGCGCCGATGCCACCGTCATCATCACTGATGCGGAAACCGGCGAACCGCTGCCCAAGGCATCAATATTCGACAGCAAAGGATGTTTCATCGCCATCACCGAAGACAACGGAGCCGTTCCGACAACGGTCGAGGCAGCAGCCTATCCGCTGAACATCCGATACGTGGGCTACGTACCCATCGAAGTTTCCGCTCCCGACGCGGGAAAAGTGGCTATGCTGAAGAACACCTACGAACTTCCGGAAATCGTGGTGGACAATGCCGAACGCCATCTTCTCCATGTGCTGGCTTACGAACGGAGTTACGAATACGAGTACACCATCGCCGATACCCTGCTGAGATTCACGGAGCGGATGGTGGATTTCGTGTTCCCACTTTCCAAGAAAGCCAAATTCAAGGGATGGCAAAATGCGCGGAAACTGGCTGAACGCCAGTACATACACAACGTCAAATACAGAAAGGAAGTCAAGGCTGACACGCTGATATACAAGGAAAACACGTCGGCACGCGGGCACAACTACTTCTACGCCCTTGCCGACAAGTATGAGGTGCCCGAAGACCTCGTCAATGGAGCATCCTCGAAAGTCGTCGTCGACGGAAAATACAGTCCGAAGGCGACGTGGAGCAAGGTCGGCAAGAACTATTTTCTGGCAACAGACGACCTTGCCGACAAGAAAGACCACGTGTGGGCACCTGCAATCCTAAAACTTCTCGGGCTGTCCCTTGAGTTCACGCGCATGGAGTTCCTCTACAAGTTCAGTGCAGACGCTACCGGTTCCATCACGCCCGACATGATGGACGAAGTGGCTTACTATCTCAATTTCATCGGAAAGGGAAAGTTTATCAAGAAGGCAATGCGGCAGAGCGAGCCTGTCCCCGTGCAATGTTATGGCGAACTCTACGTCGTCGACCGCGCTTACCTGACGGACGAGGAGGCGAAGGCATTGCAGAAAAATCCGCCGTCCGTCGCCGTCGACACGTTTCAGGCACCGCCCCACATCCCTGCCCCACCGGCAGAGTTCATTCGTCTGAAAGCGGAAATCATGGCGTCGAACCCTGATGCCCACTGATGGGCTGCACGGCGGTTCAGCGTGTGCGAACCTGCCGTGCCAAGCGCACGCGAAGGGGATTGGCAAGGGCGTTCGTCCAAGTTTTCATGTAGGCAAACCACTCGGTCTGACTGCGAAAGCCGTCGATTTCCTTTTCGGCACAGAAGGCAACATGGTATTGGAATGCACGATTGCCTTTCTTTCCTATTACCAACAGGCAGTTTTCATCGTCTTCGCGACTGCTGACGACGTATGCCGTCGGCACATAGACGGCCAGCCCGACGGCTTCGGGCGGGAAGAGTTGCCGCATCTGCTCGTTCGACTGCTCGGGATAGTCCGATCCCCACGTGGCTGCGTAGCCTTCCAATGGTCGGAACAGCGCTGCTCCTTCGCCTATCTTCTGCACGCCCGTGCAGAAGAGCGGTTTCTTCAGCGGCGCGTCGAGCACGACGTCGACCTGCATGTCGCGGTGTCCGGCATATAGCGTGTAGCGCGTCGTGACGTTCATGCCTTCAAATCCGCGGTCGGTCATTTCCACTATTGTCCGCACGGGGCCGGCTGCCACGATGCGTTGTCCGCGCACCTCCACTTCGTTCCAGTCGCCCATCCGTCCCGTCTGCCACGTCGTGCTGTGCCACGGACGCAGCGTGCCGCAGCCGATGCGGTTGCCTGCCCACAGCACGTCGTTGCCATAGTCTTGCTGCAACTGCTGTGCGGTGGTGTAGAAGTGTGTGTCTGCCAGTTCCAGCCGCTGCAGGCGTTTGCCGTAGAGGTCGATGTTCTGTCGCTTGTCAAAATAGATGCGGTAGCCCACCCGTTCTGATTCGAATGCCGCACCATGGTGGTGCAAGTCGTTGTATATGTAGGCGTTGCCTTCGGCTTCGATGCTGCGGAGTCGGGGCAACGCGCCTTTTTTGTCGTCGAGCATGAGGTCGGCGTACACGCGCGACGGATAGGTGCGTTGCGACGGCTTGGCAGAGAAGTTGAGGACGAACTGCCGCGTCTCGTTCGGTCGGAAGTCGGCCACGAATGCCAGTTCGTCAGCCCGTCCGTCGCCGTCCGTGTCGTCCAGTTGGCACGGGATGGTGTCGCGTCCGCAAGTGACGACTGCCGAGCGGGCAACAAATTTCCGTGTGTTCACACTTTGCAGCCTAATCACCACCGGCTCGTCCGTTCGCGTCATTCGTTGCGTGTTGCTCACTGTCACTGTGGCCACGCGCGTCTGTGCCGACAGCGGCATCGTCGGGATAAGCAGCAACCATGCCGTCGTCAGCACGTTGCGGAGTGTTTGTTTCGTCATATCGTTTCGTCTGTTCTGTTCGTTCAACGACGGGTGTACCGCCTGAATTCGTTTCGCATGGTAAAGAAAATAAAAATCTGCGAAACCGCCATCATTTTCCGCCGCTTTTTTCATCCGGACATGAAGCAAAAACCGACAGCCGACAAACCGAAAATCAACCCATTTCTGTACCACACTGAAAATCAACCACTTCGCCAACCATGAATTTTCTCTGCGAACAGCCGAAATTTCTGTCGCGAAACAAGTGAAATTCCTTCGCGACACAAGTAAAAGTTTGTCGCGAAGGAAGTAAAACTTTGTCGCGACAGAAATTCAGTTCCTTCCCGACAGAATTTCAGTTCCTTCGCGACAGAAATTCACCTCCTTCGCGACAAAATTTCCTGCTTCCTCCGACCCGCTGATTTCGGCATCGAAGTTCGCCCGATTTTTCGTCTTTTTTTACTAACTTTGCAGCACCATGATAGATTCCAGCATTCTGCAGAACAAGAAAGCAGCCTTCTTCACGCTCGGCTGCAAACTCAACTTCGCCGAGACCTCTGCCATCGGGCAGCAACTGCGCGACTACGGCGTGCAGACGGCACAGCGCGGCGAACAGGCCGACATTTGCATCGTCAACACGTGCTCCGTCACCGAAGTTGCCGACCACAAGTGCCGGCAAGCCATCCACCGCATGGTGAAGCAGCACCCCGACGCCCTCGTCGTCGTCACCGGCTGCTACGCACAACTGCAGCCACAACTCCTTGCCGGCATCGACGGCGTAGACGTCGTCGTAGGCAGCGAACAGAAGTCGCAAGTCATTCCGCTCATCATGCAGCGGCTGGGCATGCGCGACCCGTTGCCCACGCCTGCGGCAGACGGCACGACGGACGCTCCGTCCTTCTTCCCCTCCTGCTCCCACGGCGACCGCACGCGCTACTTCCTCAAGGTGCAGGACGGCTGCAACTACTTCTGCACCTACTGCACCATCCCCATGGCACGCGGGCGCAGCCGCAACGGCAGCATCGCTTCGCTCGTCCGTCAGGCTCAGGACGTGGCAGCCGAAGGCGGGAAGGAAATCGTCATCACCGGCGTGAACATCGGCGACTTCGGCCGCACCACCGGCGAAACCTTCTCCGACCTCATCCGTGCGCTCGACACCGTCGACGGCATCGAGCGCTACCGCATCTCGTCCATCGAGCCCAACCTCCTTTCCGACGACATCATCGACTTTGTCGCCCGCTCCGCACACTTCATGCCCCACTTCCACATCCCGCTGCAAAGCGGATGCGACGACGTGCTCCGGCTCATGCGGCGCCGTTACGACACAGCCCTCTTCCGCCACAAAATCGAGCGCATCCGCGAACTCATGCCACAGGCATTCATCGGCGTCGACGTCATCGTCGGCACCCGCGGCGAAACGCCCGAATACTTCGAACGCGCCTACGACTTCATCGACAGCCTGCCCATCTCCCAACTCCACGTATTCAGTTACAGCGAACGTCCCGGCACACGCGCCCTGCAGATACCCTACGTCGTCAGCCCCGAGACGAAGCACGAGCGCAGCCAGCGCCTGCTCGCCCTCTCGCAGCGCAAGACGCACGACTTCTATGCCGCCCACAGCGGCACCACCCGTCCCGTACTGCTCGAACACGCACCGGCCACCCGCCCCATGCACGGCTTCACCGACAACTACATCCGCGTGGAACTGCCCAACCAGCCCACGCTCGACAACACCATCCGCAACCTGAAACTCGGAACCTTCAACCGCACCGGCGACGCGCTCCTTGCGCAGATTGCCGACTGACCGCATGCCCACCGTGAAACTCGCCATCGTCATCCTCAACTGGAACGGAGCCGACATGCTGCACCGCTACCTCCCTTCCGTCATCCGCTGTTCACAGATGGACGGCGTGCAAGTCTACGTCGCCGACAACGCCTCGACCGACCGCTCACTTGCCGTGATGCAGACGGAATTTCCCGACATCCCCGTCATCCGCCTCGACCGCAACTACGGCTTTGCCGAAGGCTACAACCGCGCGCTGCAGACCATCGAAGCCCAGTACTACCTGCTGCTCAACTCCGACGTCGAGATACGCCAGCCCCGATGGGTGCAGCCCATGCTCCGGCGCATGGACGCCGAACCCGACATCGCCGCCTGTCAGCCCAAACTGCTGCAACTCTACGACGACGGCACACCCGCTCCGCCCACGCCCCGGTTCGAATACGCAGGCGCAGCCGGCGGCTTCATCGACCGCTACGGCTACCCCTTCTGCCGCGGACGCATCTTCGCCACGACCGAATCCGACCTCGGGCAGTACGACACCGACTGCGACCTGCACTGGGCAACCGGCGCCGCCCTCATGGTCCGGGCAGCCGACTACCATGCCGTCGGCGGACTGGACGCCCGCTTCTTCGCCCATCAGGAAGAAATCGACCTCTGCTGGCGGCTGCGACTGCGCGGACGACGCATCGTCTGCGTCAGCCAAAGCACGGCATTCCACCTCGGCGGCGCGACCCTGAACAAGGACAACCCACAGAAAACCTTCCTCAACTTCCGCAACAACCTGCTGCTGCTCTACAAGAACCTGCCCGACGCCGAACTCCGCCCCACCCTGCGCCGACGCCGCTGGCTCGACCTCCTCGCCGCACTCCAATACCTGCTGCGGGCAGACATCGCCAACTTCAAGGCCGTCCGACGTGCCCGACGCGAATTCAAGAAAATGACGACGGAATACGCCGGCCACCGCGCCCAAATTCAGCAACAAGCCACAGCCGCAGCACCGCGCAGCCCATATTCCATCCTCTGGCAATACTATGTGCGCCGGCGCACGCGCTTCACACAACTCTGACACCGTGGCAGGCATCTACCTTCACATCCCCTTCTGCAAGTCGCGCTGCACATACTGCGACTTCTACTCGACGACCGCACTCGCCCAACGCGACCGCTACGTCGCAGCCCTCTGCCGCGAACTGACGCAACGCGCCGACACTGCGACACCCGTCAACACCATCTACATCGGCGGCGGAACGCCCTCCCAACTCGCCGTCCGACAAATCGCCCACCTGCTCCGCACCATCCACGACCACTACCGCGTCGCAGCCGATGCCGAAATCACGATGGAACTGAACCCCGACGACGTCAGCGCAGACTACGCCCACGCATTGTCCGCAACCCCCGTCAACCGCGTGAGCCTCGGCATCCAGACCTTCTGCGACGACCGCCTCCGCCTGCTCCGCCGACGCCACACGGCAGCCGACGCCGTGCAAGCCGTCCGCACGCTGCAGTCCGCCGGCTTCGCCAACATCAGCATCGACCTCATGTTCGGATTTCCCGACGAAACGGAAACGCAGTGGCACGACGACGTCGAACAAGCCCTCCGGCTCCGCGTACCCCACATCAGCGCATATTCCCTCATGTACGAAGAAGGCACACGCCTCACCCGCATGCTGCGACAAGGACAAATCCGCGAAGCCGACGACGAAACCGTCCTCCGCATGTACCGCCTGCTCACCACGCGACTGCGCGAAGCCGGTTACGAACACTACGAAATATCCAACTACTGCCTGCCCGGCAGTCATTCGCGCCACAACAGCAGTTACTGGGACGGCACGCCCTACGCCGGCTTCGGCTGCGCCGCCCACTCGTTCGACGGAACTACCCGCAGTTGGAACCCTGCCCACCTGCATACCTATATAATAAGTATGGAGCAAGAGGGACGCATCAGCCGCGAGTCGGAAACACTGACGACGGCGCAACGCTACAACGAACGCATCATGACGCGGCTGCGTACCGCCCGCGGTGCAGACCTCGACCGCCTGCGTCGCGACTTCGGGCAACACCTCTACGACTACTGCCTCCGCATGGCGCAGCCTCATCTCCGCGACGGACGGCTCCGCATCACCGACGACCGACGTTTGTGCCTCACCGACGAAGGCATTTTCGTCTCCGACAGCGTCATGTCCGACCTCATGTCCGTATAGTTTTTCCAAAAGTTACAGCAAAAATGTTAAAAAAACGTTAAAAACGAAAAAAAATATAGTAACAGAGTGATAACGTATCTGAAAAGTCCGTACCTTTGCATCGTTTTAAGAAAGCAAACATTATTGTTTAACAATTAAAAAAGTAAGAAAAAATGAAGAAGGTATTCTTGATGATTGCTGCTGTTGCAGCTATGACATTCGCTGCTTGCGGTGGTAACAACGCTGAAACTGCAACTGAAGAAGCTACTGAAGAAGTTGCTGAAGCTACTGAAGAAGTTGCTGAAGCTACTGAAGAACTCACTGAAGCTACTGAAGAACTCACTGAAGAAGCTGCAGAAGTTGTTGAAGCTGCTGAAGAAGCAGTTGAAGAAGTTACTGAATAATTCAGTACAAGCAATCATCTCGGGCAATAGCCCACGAGAGAATTGGAACCTGCAAGGACGCGAGTCCACGCAGGTTTTTTTGTGCCCTTACCCCTATGTCCTCGCGCGCGTGCGCGCGTTCCTTTATATATATCAGGCAATCACCCGACACAGGCAAAGCAGAATGATGCCCGCCAAGGCTAATTGAATGGCACGGGCACTGCGAAGGCGGAACGCCAATATGCTGCCACCCATCACGATGTAGAGCAACACGACTTCGACGGCGGTAGGACGATAGGCAAACGTGGCGAAAGGCAGTGACGCGACCCACTCCACCATCGCATTCATCATTTTCGCTACAAAACCGAGCATGTCGGGAAGCACCGACGGATAAAATCCAAATCCCATGCACACCCACCACAGCAAGGCGGTCAGCATCAGCACAAAGGCAAAAAGCGACATCGGAAGATTGGAAAACACCGACAGCACCGGAACCTGCCCGAAATGGAAGGCAACAAGCGGAAAGGCAGCCATGCTTGCTGCAAAAGTAATCACTACAGAACGCCCCAGATAGTCAAGTACGACATGATGCCTCACTGAAGTTTTCTTAAAAATCCGCGTGCTAAAAAAGACAATGCCGAGAACGCAGACGAACGAAAGTTGGAAACCGACATCGGCAAGCAGCAACGGATTGGCAGTCAGCATGAGTACGGCAGTCAGAGTCATTGCATTGAGCATCTGATACTGCATTCCGCAGAGAAGGCATAATTGCAGCACGGAACACATCGTCGTGGCACGCACCAGCGACGGCGGAAAGCCTGCCAACGCACAATATGCCCACACGAGAGGAATGAACAGCAACGCAAAAAATCGGCGGAAACGTAACACGCAGAAATGCTCTACAAAGACGTTGAACAACAGAAGCAACATCGTAAGGTGGAAACCGGAAAGCGCCAAGATGTGAGATACGCCGGCATGGGCATACGTCTCGCGCAAGGCAGATGAAAGGTGCTCTCGGTTGCCTACCGTCATGGCCTCGACCACAGCCGTTGCATCGTATGTCCATCCCTGCTCTGCATACGTCAGGTGGATATGCTCACGCACTTTATTCACCCAATGACGCCACCCGCTGTCGGACGATGCAGCAGGACGGCACTCCCACTCCGAAGGGGCGACAAAGCACGTGGCAGATATGCCGCTGAAGAACAGGCGATTGCGATAGGAACGCAGAATATGGTCGATGCTGTCCTCAGGCACCAAACGTGGTGAAGTAGCCTCCAACGAACGCAGACGCAGGCACAACGTGTCGCCAATGTGCAACTGCTGCGGTTCATGGGTCATGCCTTTGGAAAGGTACGCCAAGATGCGGGTGTCGCCGCATCGCAACGGAACGGCATAGGTGCGGGCTTTCGGTTGCGGAACGTCTTCGACAATGGCACAAACGGACGTGCCGTCAGCGGGCAACCTCTCGGTCTGGCGGAAGCGGAGATGAAACAGAATGGAACCCGTGACAAAAGCAAAAATCATGGCGCATGCGCCAAACCACAACGGGCGATGCCTCGCGGGGGAGGTCAGTCCACCCACAACAATCATCGCCATGCCCGACACGACGAGCATAGCGACGAAGATGTGGAAAACAAAGTCAGAAAAACCGTGGCAGCCATAAGCCAACGACATGCCTGCCACGTAGGGAACGGCAAGCCTCATCAGCGGATAGCGCTGCCAGTCCATTTACAGACTGCGCAACTCGGCAATGACTTGCTCGGGGTTCGTTGCCCCAAACACGTAACTGCCGGCAACGAGCACGTCGACTCCGGCTGCGGCAAGCCGTGGTGCCGTCTCTGCATTGACACCGCCATCGACCTCTATCAGCGCACCCGACCCTGTGCGGTCGATGAGTTGCCGCAGTTGCTTCACCTTGTCAATGGAATGCTCGATGAATTTCTGTCCGCCGAAACCCGGATTTACCGTCATGAGCAGCACCATGTCAATATCGGCGATGATGCTTTCAAGACAGCACACAGGAGTGGACGGATTGAGCGTAACGCCAGCCTTCATGCCGGCATCGTGAATTTCCTGCACTGCCCGATGAAGATGAACGCAAGCCTCATAGTGAACGTTCATCATCATGGCACCCAGACGCGACACTTCGCGCACAAATTTTTCGGGACGCTCAATCATGAGATGCACGTCGAGCGGTTTCTGACAAAGTCGCGCCACGGCTTCGAGCACGGGAAACCCGAAACTGATGTTCGGCACGAACACGCCATCCATGACGTCAAGATGGAGCCAATCGGCAGTACTGCGGTTAATCATCCCGATTTCGCGCTCCAAATTGCCGAAATCCGCAGCAAGCAAAGAAGGAGAGACTTTCATAAGGCAGGAAACTTTAGCATTAAGACCCTGAAAAGGCAGACCGACGCAGCCGCAAGTCCGCCCGTTTTCATCCGCAAATATAGAAAAAAATAATTTGATACACACGAAAAACATCGGCAAATCACCATTTATCACCACAAAATTGCTAAATTTGCAGAAAGAAAATCGCATCAACCATGTTACGACACATCCTATCGCCCAACGAAACGGCACAGTTGAAAAAACTGCTGGAGCAATGCCGAAACGTCGTCATCACCGCCCACACATCGCCCGACGGCGACGCCATCGGTTCTGCATTGGCACTGCAGGAATACCTCATGCGACGCGGCAAGCAAGCCACCGTCATCGTGCCCAATTATTTCCCTGACTTCCTGAAATGGATGCACGGAGCAGAGCACATCATTCTGTTCAACAAGCACCGCGCACGGTCGAAAACCATCATCGGGCTTGCCGACCTCATCGTCGCCATGGACTACAACGGCCTGTCGCGCATCGACGACTTGGCAATCCCCGTTCGCTATGCGCGCTGCACCAAACTGATGATTGACCACCACACGCAGCCCGAACCATTCTGCGACCTCACCATTTCGCGTCCCGAAATGAGCAGTACCTGTGAACTGCTGTTCCGCATCCTCGACCAAATCGGCGAACTCGACCGCATCAACCGCCATGCAGCCGAGGACATCTATGCCGGAATGTGCACCGACACGGGTCGTTTCACCTACAACTCCAATGACCCCGAAATCTTCCACATCATTGCCGAACTCATGCGCAAGGGCATCGACAAAGACCGCATCATTCGCAACATCTACAACCAAAACACCGAAGGTCGCTACCGGCTCATGGGTTACATCCTGCTCGAAAAACTGAAAGTGATGCCCGAATTCCACGCCTCCTACTTCACACTGACTCGCGACGAACTCAAACGCTTCCAATACCTCAAAGGCGACGCAGAGGGAATCGTCAACATGCCACTCGAAATTCGCGGACAACGCCTTTCCATCGCCCTGCGCGAAGATACGGAAAAACCACAAATCTGCGTTTCCATCCGCAGTTTCGACGATTTCCCCGCCAACGAAATGGCAGCCCGTTTCTTCAATGGCGGCGGGCACTTCAACGCCGCCGGCGGTCGCCTCTACTGCAACATGGAAGAAGCCATCCGCGTCACGGAAGAAGCCATCC
>JAFLUS010000130.1 GCA_022508685.1 Prevotellaceae bacterium
TCCATATCTACCAACTGGGATTTCATTTCTTCGATAGCGAGGTCGATGTTTTCGTCGTCGATGCCTTCGATAGCAAATTCGTCGAAATCAAAGTCGGCACCCGAGAACATGAACGTAATTTGGTCGTTCTCGTAAGTGTATTGGCATGTGCCGCCACCGCTGATATTGATATAGGGCACGTCGTTTTTCATGACGATAGTCTGTACCAATTCGCCTGATTCTTTGAAGTCGTAGGTCGATACGGCTTGTGCGCCGTTTTCTTCTACAACTTGTTCCCATTTTCCGATGAGTGTTCCATCACCTTTGCTACTGCTGCCGGCACATGCTGACAGAAGGGCTAACATGGCGCACAGGCACATGCTTAAAGACATGAATCGTTTCATTGTTTTTGAAAAGTTTTAGTGTGGTTAAATGGTGAAATATTTTAGTTAATTACAATTCATCAGATGACGGAAAGGAGAATCGCCAGCCGTTGATGTAGATGCCGGCATTCTTGTTCCACTCGTTGTTGTCGTCAATAAAGAAGGTGAATTCAAATTTGTCGTTATTGTCGAGATATTGTTGGTAGGGCATTTGGCTATTTGTTCCGTCCTTGATGTAGACCAAGAGTTGCGTGAGGGAAACTGAAAGGATTGGGGCATCTTTCCCTGTTGCATGTATCGTAAGGCGTGTGTCATGGTCTGCCGTCAGGCGCGATAGGTCGAAATAGGCTACCAATGAGGAATTGTTGTCGAGGGACTGCATCCATGGTTTGTAGGTAATCATTGCATCATCGAGTAAGTGGTTGTCGTATGCAAGATACCCGTTGTTGTCGTGGATAGTAATGGTAAAATCTTCAGGATTGACTTGCTTTCCGAATAGGTTGGTGAGTGCGACGCTGATGGTGTTGGTATCTTTCACGAGATGCATGGTTACAGGCGTTTCGGATAGAGTAGAAAATTCCACGTCGCTTAACATGGCATGGTATAGAGGCTGCAGGCTTTTGCTTGATGTGGCTGAACCATCGGGAGCGGTTTCGCGAATGAGTCGGCAGTTTGCATCACTCAATATCGTCGGAATTTTCCCGTCGTTGATGATGAAGGAATTGCCGTCTTCCAGTCCACACCATGCAACGAGGTCGTAAATGCCTTGTGCAATGTTAATGGACATGGTGTAATTTTCGCGTTTCAGTGTTTCGCCGGATTCAGTTAGGGCAGTGACGAGATTCCCTTCTTTATCGTAAACGAAAAGGGAAATGGAGGTGACTTGAGAAGAGAATACGTCGATGCCATGAGGGTCGGTATAGCGGAATGCCACGTTGTAAGTGGTTGTGGCAGAACCCTCTTCTGCTTCGTCATCGTCATCGTTGTCACCGTAAGTCGGCTTGTTGTTATCAATCGGTGTGTCGTCGTCTTTTGAACAACTGCTGACCACAAAGAATGTCAGCAACATCACCAATAATGTAAGGAACGAATTTTGTTTGTTCATGGTGTTCTATTTTATGTTGTAAAAAATGAGATAGATTATGTATCCGTGTATCTGAACACTCGCGGCAGATTGCAGCCGATGAAGTTGCCGAGGACGATGAGGGCGTAGCAGGGCAGGTAGTGCAGTATGGTGTCGCCTGTGACGAACATGAGGTAGGCGGCATCGGCAATGGAGTGGTAGAATCCGAGCAGAATGAACAGGGGGATGCCGAACAGGGTCAGCAGGATGCTCTTGTCGCGAGCCGCCTTCACGATGAGTGTGATGATGAGGCCGCAACCGGTGGAACGTATCAGGCAATTCAGGTAGCCGGCATCGATGCGTATCTGTATGATTCGCGTGGCGGCTTCGTGGTACAGGGGTTCGGTAAACAGGAATGAGGCAAGGAAACATCCGGCGATGTTGCCGAGCAGAATCACGCCCATGTTTGCCCATTCGCCACCGCTTCTGACGTTGAGGAAGCCTGCCGTTCCGGTGTAGAGCGGCAGGCGGAATTGGATGACGGTGAGCAGACCGAAGGTGAACATGACGGCACCGACGGTTCCTCCGACTTTCATGTAAATGGCGGAACCTAACGCGATGCTGATGCCGCTTAACATGGAGCGAATGAATGTGTTCATCTGTCGTATTCTTCTCTGTGGAAGTAGTCGTCGCTGATTAGCGAACGACTACTTTCTTTCCGTTGATAATGTAGATACCCGGTTGCAACGGCATTGTGCCGACGTTGCGACCCGAGAGGTCGTAGATGCCGTTCGAGCCATTGCCCGATGCGTTGGTCGTGGGGAGGATGATGCCGTCGGCAGGTTCCTGCGTACCATAGTAGAGGAGGCGCATCGACTTGACGACCGTCCACCATGTGTCGTTGCGCTTGGTGTTGCGCACGCCCAACTGCATTCTGCCGCTGGTGTATGCCATGTTGATGGATGACGTGTAGAGGTCGTTTGCAAAGTAGGCATCAGCACCTTCGGGCGTTGTCGGTACGTAGGTGCCGTCGGGGAGGAGTGCGTCCGTTTCGTGGAGCGATTGGGGCTGACGGTCGCGCAGCAGAGCCGGGAGGTTATGGCGGTTGGACGTCGTGCCGAGATAGTAGGTGGCATTCTCTTCGGCTGTGCCTGCCATGTATTGTCCGTAGAGGTCGTCGAGCGTGCCGGTACGTTCAAATCCTTGTGCATAGAGTTCGTAGTTGCCGGAAGGCATGTCGGTGAGCACCTGATAGATGTGGAACGTCGTTCCGTCGGAAACGATGCGTCCGTTGGTCTGTGCCAGCGTTCCCGTGGTGGTCCAGCCTGTGAGTTCGCCGTCGCTGAAGTCGGCATCGGCTAAGAGGGGAGTGATGTCGAATGGTTGGTCGGCAGATGTCGGTTGAGCCGCATTGATGTAGGCGAGGGCGGCAGCACGCAGTTGGGTGTGCAAGTCGGCGAAGATGTCGGGCGACAATGCTGCTGCGGCTTCGGTCTCGGCTGTAGCAATGACGGTTTGGAATTTGCTGTCGGTGTCGGCGTCAGCCTGTGTGTGCGGAACGAGCAACAGGGCTTTGTAGGCATCGAGCGCGAGTTCGAAACGCTGACGTGCTGCAGACAAGCCGTTGGTGGAAAGTTGGTTGATGTTGTCGGCAGTGAGCAGCAACCAACGCTGTGTGGTGGCATTGTTGGCGATGTTGAATGTCGCAGCGGCAGTCGCGCTGTTGGTGTTGGCAACGAGTGCCGGCGGTGTCCAGTTGTTGGTGGGGCTGATGAACCAGTAGCCGCGATGGTGCTGTGCCGTGGTGCCGGTGCCGAGCGTGACGTCGACGCGTCCGCGCATGAGGTGCAGGTTGTCGGCAGAAGTGGGGCCGTTGGAACGTGTTGCCGTGCGGAAACTGTTGCTGCTGTAGGTCATGTAGTTGGACGTAGCGGCATTCTGCAGTTGATAGTACTGGTTGGACGATGTGAAGTGGATATACCATGCGGCGTGGTCGTCGGCAAGGGCTTCTTCTTCGGTCATCGTCTTCCACTGCAAGGTGCGGTTGTTCGTTTCGACCAGATATGCCGTGTAGAGTCCGCGAGTGGTGGCTTCGTTCTTGATGTAGTATTTCTGTCCGTCTACATAGTCGAAGGAATAGTAAGGCTCTGCATACGAAGAGTTGGTGAACTGCAATCCGTCTTCACCCAATGCTTGGCAGACGAGGCTGTTGCCGATGTAGAGCACGTCGGTGCCGTTGTCTTCTTGTGCGCCGTTGATGCCGTAGGGCCACATGTGCTGATAGTCGCCGTTGAGTTGCGACGTGTTGTTGTTGTCCCAGAAGCGCAGCACTTCGGTCACGCGGTCGCCGAGCCACAAGCCCGAACCGGTTTCAAATCCCGCTGCCGTTGACCTGCCGGCACGCAGGTTGAAACGTGCCCATTCGGTGTTTGCCCATGGAATGACACCGATGCCGTGCAGCCATTCGTGCATGATGGTGCCGGCACGCTGATAACTGGCGTTGTCGCCCACGCGCACCCATCCGCCGTAAGAGCAGTCGGCTGTCGGAACGCCCGATACATAACCTACGCTGGGCGAAAATCCGCGCATCGACGTGAGGTTCGTCCACCATTCTTTGGCAGTTTGTGCTGCAGCATGGATGCGTGCATCTGCTTCAGCATTGTCAGTGCTGCGGAGCGAGAGGTTGATGGTGGCTTTCGGAATGGTGACAATCTTGATGACGTCGCCATAGCCTACATCGCCGCTTTCTGCTTTTGCATACGCGCGTGCATAATAAATGGTCGCCGGTTTGAGGTCTTTCATCCAATAGATGCGGCCGTTGTTCGTCAGATATTCCGTCGTGGTGAAATCGTCCACCGTAGGCGTGGGCGATTCGCTCCAGCAAAATCCCTGTTCTGCGATAGGCGAGCCGTTGGCTTTGATGGTGCTGCGCCCGAATGCCATGGTGGCACCGCGGGCAAAACGTGTGTCAGTCGTTACGGTAGGCGCCTGTGCCTGTGCAAGGAGCGACGTTGCAAACAACAACGTGGCTGCCGTCATAAGTCGTGTTCTGTTCATATAAATTAAAGAGTTAATAGTTAGAAGTCTGTTGCAAAAGTACATTTTATCTGCCATACTTCCAAGAAATGCCGTGCTTTTTTCGTCGGTTCGAATTATTTATCTACCTTTGCAGTGTTTTTCAACCCAAATTCTAATTCATCTTCCTATGGATATTGTACTTAGCGGCATTCGACCCACAGGCAATTTGCATCTTGGAAACTACTTCGGCGCAGTCCGCAGTTTTGTCAAGATGCAAAATGAATATAACTGTTATTTCTTCATCGCCGACTGGCACTCGCTCACCACGCACCCCACGCCCGACAACATTCAGCAATCGGTGCGCACCATCCTTGCCGAATATCTGGCATGCGGCATTGACCCCGAAAAAGCGACGATATACATCCAGAGCGACGTGCCCGAAACGATAGAACTCTACCTCTATCTCAACATGAACACCTACATCGGCGAATTGGGACGTGTAACGACGTTCAAGGAAAAAGCACGTCAGCAACCACAGAACGTGAACGCAGGACTCTTCACCTATCCCACGCTCATGGCTGCCGACATTCTGCAACATCGTGCCAAGTTCGTGCCCGTCGGTAAAGACCAAGAACAGAACATGGAAATGGCACGCAAGTGCGCTCGCCGTTTCAACAACATCTATCAGACCGACCTCTTTCCCGAACCGCAAAACTACTACTTTGGCGGTGACGCACTGAAGGTGCCCGGACTCGACGGAAGCGGAAAAATGGGCAAGAGCGACGGCAACTGCATCTTCCTTTGCGACGACGAAAAAGTCGTGCGCAAGAAAGTCATGCGTGCCGTTACCGACAACGGACCGCAAGCCCCGAACAGCCCGAAGCCCGAAGTCATCCAAAACCTCTTCACCATGATGAGCATCGTGTCCGAACCCGAAACCGTGGCTTATTTCGACGAAAAGTGGAACGACATGACGCTGCGCTACGGCGACATGAAAAAGCAGTTGGCTGAAGATATGGTGCGCACGCTCAACCCCATCCGCGAACGCATCCGCGAATTTTCATCCGACCAAGAACGCCTCGACCGCATCGCCCGTCAAGGTGCAGAACGAGCACGCGAAAGTGCTGCAGCCACGTTGCGCGAAGTGCGCCGTCTCATCGGTTTCCGCGTCTATTGACATTCCGCATCGCATCCGACTCTACGCACCTGTCCCCAACGGCAGGTGCGAACTTTTTTATGGTGAAACTGAAAAAAAAGTGAATTTTCATGTCATGTTTCAGATTTAATGCTTACCTTTGCAACGTCAATCAAGACAAGCGTTCGCATTCCATAGCCGGGATAAAGGATCGATCGGGATACTCATCAAATTACAATCGAAAACCGAGAACGCTTCGCATACCAATGGCGGGCCACGCCTCCTCGTGAGGTAACTTCAAGTCGGTGGATTACAAAGGTACGTGGGCACTCAAATCATTACTACTCGGAGTTTCATCACATCTCCTCCCGGCTTTCTCATAACGCTGCAGCGCATCATCGCTGCGTTGATATCGACCGAAGGAAAGTTGCCGGAGTGGTCGAACGGGCCGCACTCGAAATGCGGTGACCGGGTAACTGGTCCGGGGGTTCGAATCCCTCACTTTCCGCAGAAAAAGGAAGTCCATTCGGACTTCCTTTTT
>JAFLUS010000131.1 GCA_022508685.1 Prevotellaceae bacterium
ATGTATATTAAAAAGACAATTCTTCTGCTACTGATTTGCGTTGGTAGCATGACCGGAGCCCGCGCGCAGCATGCTGCTGTCAAGACAAATCTCATTGATGACGCGTTGCTGAACATCAACCTTGGTGTGGAAGTGGGATTGGCGCCCAAGTGGACGCTCGATATTCCGGCGAGTTTCAATGGATGGGAATTCAACGATGGAAAACGATGGAAACATTGGTGGGTTCAGCCGGGTGTTCGTTATTGGTTCTGCGATCGGTTTGCAGGCCATTTTGTAGGTCTCCATACCCATGGCGGACAGTACAACGTAGGCGGTTTCGATGGTAAACTCAATATGTTGGGTACTGACTTTCGCAAATTGAAAGACACGCGCTACCAAGGATGGTTTGTCGGCGCTGGTATCAGTTATGGATACGCATGGATTTTGAATAAGCATTGGAACATAGAAGGCGAAATCGGATTTGGCTATTCCTACACGCGCTACGACCGTTTCCTTTGTACCGGTTGCGGCAGGAAAGTGGAGAAAGACCAGCCGCACCATTATGTAGGCCCGACGAAGGCTGCAATCGACCTTGTTTACCTTTTTTAATTCATAGAGGACATGAAAAAGATACTTTTTGCATCTCTCATATTTGCAACATGTGCTGCAACGGTCCATGCTGACGAGATAAAAATCACCGTACCTGTCAATCATTTCAGCATTGAACGCGATGGTACGTTCCTGACCGTAGATATGGATATTGACTTGTCTGCCGTCGATGTCAAGTCGAAGGAGGCTTTGCTCATTACTCCACATTTGGTCAATAATGACAAAATGGCTGACCTGCCTTCGGTTGCCATCTATGGACGCAACCGCTATTATCACTATTTGCGCAATACCAATGGCAACATGTTGTCGGGAGCAGGAGAAATGACCTTCCAAGCCAACGACAAGCCGAATGCCATCAATTATCATCAACTCATTCCTTATGAAGAGTGGATGGACGGGGCTGCCGTAGTCATGGATGTGACCGACTATGGTTGCTGCCGCCATGTCTTGGCACAGGAATTCACGGAAGTCGGTCAGTATTTTGGCGCGTTCTTCCCAGAACTGGTATTTGTTCAGCCCACAGCCGAAATCGACAAGCATCGTTCCATCGAAGGACAGGCCTTCATTGATTTCCCTGTGGACCAAACCGTTATCTACCCCGACTATCGTCGCAATGCGATTGAATTGGATAGTATCCGTGCGACAATAGACGTTGTCCGTAACGACCCTGATGCCACCATTGACACGGTGTGGTTGAAAGGTTTTGCTTCGCCTGAAAGCCCCTACGCGCACAACACTGACCTTGCGAAGGGTCGTACTGCGGCGCTCAAGCGCTACATCAACAACATCTACAATTTCAAGGATGTTGTTATTCTCACGGATTATGAACCCGAAGACTGGGAAGGTTTGCGCAAGTCGGTCGAGAAGTCCAATTTGGCTCATCGCACTGAGATTCTCAAGTTGATTGACACCAAGATGGACCCCGATGCCAAGGAATTGCGCATCAAGCAACTCTATCCTGAAGACTATCGTTTCATGCTCCAAGAGTTCTATCCAGCCCTGCGCCACACCAACTATCGCGTGTCGTATGTGGTACGTACATTCTACGACCCTGCAGAAATACTCAAACTGGTTCACACACAACCGCGAAAACTTTCACAGAACGAGTTCTACGTGGCGGCGTCGATTCTTGAACCCGGTTCGGAAGAGTTCTCCGAAGTATTTGAGACAGCCGTTCGTATGTATCCCACCGACCCTGTTGCCAACCTCAATGCTGCCAACGCTGCCCTGCGTCGTGAAGACAACGCTGCCGCAGAACGCTATCTGGCAAAAGCAGGCAATTCGGCGGAAGCCATCTATGCACGTGCAGCCTTGGAAATACGTAAGAAGAACTACGATGCTGCAGTTCCTCTCCTCGAACAGGCTGAAAAGGCAGGTTGTGCACAAGCACGCATCACACTGGATTCGCTTAAAAAACGAACAAAGTAAGAAGGACTTTCCGATAGTTTGCACAAATTGGCAAACACCATTCATCATTAAACATACTTTCGCTCTCGCAGCAAGGTATGTTTAATGTTTTTATGGCCTCACTCCTCTATCTGCAACGTTTCTACTTTTTCCAAACGGGCACGTAGGCGAGGCATGGCATCACGACGGATGCGGAGGGTCATGGAGCAATCTGAATCATAGCCTTGCTGCACGATTTCGGGCGTTTCCTCTTTGACAATGCGCATGACGTCGTTCATATAGACGTAGTCAAAATGGAACGACAGGGTCTCATCCACCGTCCGTTCTACAATCTGTGCAGCAGCAATGGCTTCGGCTGCCGCTGTGCGATAGGCAACAATCAGTCCGCTCGTGCCAAGTTTGATACCGCCAAAGTAGCGAACAACCAAGATGAGGATGTTGGTGAGGTTGTTGCTGTTGATTTGTCCGAGAATCGGTTTACCGGCCGTTCCCGATGGTTCTCCATTGTCGTTGGCACGAAACTGAAGGCGCTCTGCCCCAAGCATGTAGGCATAGCACACATGGCGTGCATCGTAATACTTCTTTTGATACGTTTCGACCCATTCCTTCACTTCTTCGGGCGTAGAAACAGGAAAAGCGAAAGCAAGGAACTTGCTTCGCTTCTCCGTATAGATGCCTTCTGAGGGCGACTGAATGGTCAGGTATGAATCCATGCAGCCGTTACGACAGTTTGTGAATCACCAGTCCGCTGCGCAGTTTCGGTTCGAACCACGTGGCTTTGGGTGGCATGATGTTTCCCGTATCGGCGATGTCGATGATTTGCTGCATAGACACGGGATAGAGCGCCAAGGCAAGGCGCATTTCTCCCGAATCGCATCGGCGTTTGAGTTCACCCAATCCGCGCAGTCCACCTACGAAGTCAATGCGTTTGTCGCGTCGCAGGTCTTTGATACCCAAGATTTCATCCAATATCAAGTTTGACGAGATGCTGACGTCGAGTACCCCAATGGGGTCGTTGGCGTCATACGTTCCCGGCTTTGCTTTCAGCGAATACCAGTGGCCGTCCAAATAGAGGGAGAATTCGTGCAACTGCTGCGGACGATACTCTTCCGTACCCTTGTCCTCCACCACGAAGTTGCGTGCCAAAGCCTCCAAAAAGGCTTCAGGCGTCAGTCCGTTGAGGTCTTTCACCACGCGGTTGTAGTCCAAGATGGTGAGTTGGCTTGCAGGGAAGGCTACAGCCATGAAGTAGTTGTACTCCTCACCGCCGTGGTGGTCGGGGTTCTGCCGTGCCTTTTCTGCTCCTACCAAGGCGGCGGCTGCGCTGCGATGGTGTCCGTCGGCGATGTAGAGGCTGGGCATGTGGGCGAATTCTGCCGTGATGGTGGCGATGTCGTCTGCTTGGTCCACTACCCACAGGCGGTGGCGGAAGCCGTCGATGGAGGCTACAAAGTCGTATTCGGGTTCTGTTGAAGCATAACGCGCGATGAGTGCTCCCAGTACTTCATTGTCGGGGTAGGCAAAGAACACGGGTTCGATGTTGGCGTCGTTCACCCGCACGTGTTTCATGCGGTCTTCTTCCTTATCGCTGCGCGTGAGTTCATGCTTCTTGATGACGCCGTTGAGGTAGTCGTCGACATAGGCTCCGACAATGAGTCCATACTGCGTCTTCTCCTTGTTGCCGTTTGCGGGAAGGCACGAGGTCTGCGCATAGATATAGTATTGCTCCTTGTCGTCTTGCACCAACCATTCCTGTTCTTGAAACTTACGGAATTGCCGTGCTGCTTCTTCATACACTCGAGGGTCGTGTTCATCGGTCCCAACGGGGAAGTTGATTTCGGGGCGGATGATGTGGTAGAGCGACATTTCGTTGTCGCCGGCTTCCTCGCGTGCTTCGTCTGAATTGAGGACGTCGTAGGGGCGCGACTGTACTTTCTCTACCAGATGCTTGGGTGGACGGATGCCACGGAATGGTTTTACGGTTGCCATAGCGCTTTGGTGTTTATTCCAGATTACTTGTTCACTTGATATTTGGTAACGCCGTCTTTCAGGAAGGCCACAATCTGCTGTGCTGCGGCTATACCGGCGTTGATGTTGGCTTCAGCCGTCTGTGCGCCCATCTTCTTGGGTGTCGAGAAGTAGCGGCCTTCCAACTTCATGAAGTCGGCGTGGGCATCGGGCATGATGTCGGTGACGAACTGGAGGTCGGTGCGTTCCGTGAGCAAGTCCAACAATTCGGGTTCGTTGATGACTTCCTTGCGGGCTGTGTTGACCAGTACCCCACCCTTTGGCAGTTTGTTGACCAAGGTGCGGCCTATGCTTTGGCGCGTTTCGGGGGTAGCGGGTATGTGGAGCGAAACGACGTCGCTCACTTCAAACAGTTCGTCCTGACTGCCTACGGCGTGTACGCCTGCTGCTTCTATGGCGTCGGCGGGGCAGAAGGCATCGTAGGCATATACGTCCATGCCAAATCCCTTTGCCACACGGGCTACGTGGCGTCCTACGTTGCCGAAGGCGAGGATGCCCAGTCGCTTGCCCATCAGTTCCGTGCCTGCCTTGCCGGTGTAGAAATTGCGGACGGCGTAGACAAGGAGTCCGAACACCAGTTCTGCCACGGCGTTGGAGTTCTGTCCGGGCGTGTTCATCACGACTACTCCGTGGGCTGTGGCTGCTTCGAGGTCTACATTGTCGTAGCCTGCTCCTGCGCGTACCACGATTTTCAGTTGCTTGGCTGCGTCCAACACTTCGGCGTCCACCTTGTCGCTGCGGATGATGAGGGCATCGGCGTCTGCCACGGCGTCCAACAACTGCTGTTTATCCGTATATTTTTCCAAGAGCGCCAGTTCGTATCCGGCTGCTTCTGTCTCCTTGCGGATTCCGTCTACGGCTACGGGGGCAAACGGTTTCTCGGTGGCTATCAGTACTTTCATCGTTGTCATCAGTCTGTGTGTGAGTAATTCTTTAATGTGCCTTTTCAAATTCCTGCATCGTCTGTACGAGGGCTTGTACGCCTTCGACCGACATGGCGTTGTAGCAACTTGCCCGGAATCCACCTACGCTGCGGTGACCCTTGACGCCCACCATGCCACGTTCGGTAGCGAACGCCATGAAGGCAGGCTCCAAGTCCTTGTATTCGTCGTTCATCACGAAGCAGATGTTCATCAGGCTGCGGTCTTCCGTTGCCACCGTTCCGCGGAACAGTCGGTTGCGGTCTATTTCATCGTAGAGCAGGCGGGCACGCTCCTGTGCGCGCTTGTCCATGGCTGCCACTCCGCCGTTGGCCTTTATCCATTTCAGGTTTTGCAAGGCGCAGTATACGGGTACTACGGGCGGCGTGTTGAACATCGAGCCTTTTTCCACGTGGGTGCGGTAGTCGAGCATCGTGGGGATGGGGCGGGTCATCTTGCCCAGTGCATCCTCTTTCACGATGACGAACGTCACGCCTGCCATCGACAGGTTCTTCTGTGCACCGCCATAGATGCAGTTGTACTTGCTCACGTCGATGGGGCGAGAGAAGATGTCGCTCGACATGTCGGCTATCATGGGAACGGGCGAATCCAGTTCACGGCGGATTTCCGTACCGTAAATCGTGTTGTTCGTCGTCACGTGGAAATAGTCGGCGTCGGCGGGGATTTCATAGTCCTTCGGGATGTAGGAATAGGTCGATTCTGCCGAAGAGGCCACTTCTACGACTTCGCCGAAGAGTTTTGCCTCCTTCATCGCCTTCTTTGCCCATACGCCCGTGTTCAGGTAGGCTGCCTTCTTCTCCAAGAAGTTGTAGGGCACTTGGCAGAATTGAAGGCTGGCTCCGCCTCCGAGGAAAATCACGGCGTAGCCTTCGGGAATATCCAGCAATTCCTTGAACAGCGCCACGGCCTCGTCCATCACTGGCTGAAAGTCCTTTGCGCGGTGGCTGATTTCCATCAGCGAGAGTCCGCTGCCGTTGAAGTCCAGACAGGCTTGGGCTGTTGCTTCTATCACTTCGCGGGGAAGAATCGAGGGTCCCGCATTGAAATTGTACTTTTTCATGTTTCCTTCTGTTTATGATGATGA